>CADAFW010000094.1 GCA_902787295.1 uncultured Bacteroidia bacterium | reverse complement strand
CGCGTCGACGATCAACCCGCGCGTACTTAATAGATCGTTGATTCATAGTGTTGATTCATAGTTCAGTTTAAGGTTCAGGCACAAATGTGCGAATCATTCGCATCTCCCGCAAAAATATTTTCAATCCGACCCCCTGTGTGACGCCCTGAATACCCTGCGCGCCGCGCGAGGACATACCCCCAGCCCAAACTCGCCATTTCCTGCTGTCTGGTTCTGCCTTGCCCGCCCGCTGATGGGCAAAAGTGCCGGTTTTGCCCAACAAGAGGCCTGTTTTTCGTCCTCGGATGGGCAAATACGCCGGTTTTGCCCAACGAGAGGCCTGTTTTTCGTCCGCGGATGGGCAAAAATGCCTGTTTTGCCCAACGACAGTCCTGTTTTCCGGCCGCGGATGGGCAAAAACGTCTGTTTTGCCCAACGGCAGCGTTGAATATCCGGCTTCGGGACCCCAAAATGGCATGTTTTGGGGTACGAAGGGGTGTTTTTCCGGGCTCTGGAGCCCAAAAAGGCCTGTTTTGGGGCACGGAGGTGTGTTTTCCCAGGTTCGGGACTCCAAAATGGCCTGTTTTGGGGCACGGAGGTAGGCGGAGAAGGCGGAGGCAGAAGGCGAACGGGACAACGGGGTAACGGGACAACGAGGCACCGGGGCTTCGGGGCGGCCGGAAAAGGGGCATCAGGAAAACGGGGCACCGCCGCCGGAATATACGCGCTCCGGCGGCTACGGCGCGGGCGCTGCGGGGGGCTCTGGGGAAGGCCCTCCTCGCGCCCGGCTGTTGCCCGAGCCCTAAAACCCTGCATCAGCAGGGCCGCCCGAGCCGGGACTTTCGCAAGAAAGTCGGAAAGGCCTTGAGGGCGCAGGGGGTTCGGGGGCGGCTTAGCCCCCGGTAAGATAGGGCCCGGGCCGGGACTTTCGCAAGAAAGTCGGAAAGGCCTTGAGGGCGCAAGTGGAGCGAAGCGATGGCGGTCCTCAGGCCGCCCGGCGGAGACCGGGACGGAGCGCGAAGCGCGATGTCGGTAGGTCGGGAGCCGCGGGGGTAGCGAACGGAGTGAGCGGGTAAGGGGCCCCCGTCAAAAAACCTTCATTGCCGTCTCGGCATAATTGATTATTTTTGTCCTGTCAAAAGTATAAGATATGTCCCTTAAATGCGGTATCGTGGGGCTTCCGAACGTCGGAAAATCCACCCTTTTCAATTGCGTCAGTTCCGGCAAGGCCCAGAGCGCGAATTTCCCTTTCTGCACCATTGAGCCCAATCTCGGCTCCACCAACGTCCCCGACAAGCGGCTGGAAGTGCTTTCAGACATCTGCAAGCCCCAGCGCACGATTCCCGCGACAGTGGACATCGTGGACATCGCCGGCCTCGTCAAGGGTGCCAGCCGCGGAGAAGGCCTGGGCAACCAGTTCCTCGCCAACATCCGCGAATGCGACGCCATTCTCCACGTCCTCCGCTGCTTCGACGACGGCAACGTGGTGCACGTGGACGGCAGCGTGGACCCGGTCCGCGACAAGGAGGTGGTGGACACCGAGCTGCAGATCAAGGACCTCGACACGGTGACCGCGCGCCTCGCAAAGGCCGAGAAGGCCGGCAAGGCGGGAGACAAGGAATCCGCCAAGCTCGCCGCCCTGCTGACCCGCTACAAGGCCGCCCTCGAGCAGGGCAGGTCCTGCCGCAGCGTCGCCCTCGTCAACGAGGAGGAGCAGACGCTCGCCCACGACCTCTTCCTGCTCACCAACAAGCCCGTGCTCTATGTCTGCAACGTGGATGATGCGTCCGCCGTCTCCGGCAACGCTTACGTGGATGCGGTCCGCGAGGCAGTGAAGGACGAGAATGCGGAGATCCTCATCATTTCCGCCCGCACGGAATCCGAGATCGCGGAAATGGAAGAATACGAAGACAGGCAGATGTTCCTCGAAGAGATGGGCCTGGAAGAATCCGGCGTGGTGCGCCTCATCCAGGGCGCCTACAGGCTCCTCGGCCTCCAGACCTTCTTCACCGCCGGTGCCGACGAATGCCGCGCCTGGACCATCCACAAGGGCGACAAGGCCCCCAAGGCCGCCGGCGTCATACACACCGACTTCGAGAAGGGCTTCATCCGTGCGGAGGTAATCAAATACGACGACTTCGTCCAATACAAGACCGAAGCCGCCGTACGTGCCGCTGGCAAGATGGGTGTGGAAGGCAAGGAGTACGTCGTCCAGGACGGCGACATCATGCACTTCCTCTTCAACGTATAATTATTTCTCCTCGACTACAGGGAGCTTTGCAAGGCTTTCAGCGATGGCCTCGTCGGACGGGATGACGTCGGACATGGTGCCGTCGTTGTACTGCTGGTATGCCACCATGTCGAAGTAGCCGGTGCCGGAAAGGTTGAAGACGATGGTCTTGGCCTCGCCGGTCTCCTTGCACTTCAGGGCCTCGTCGATTGCCACGCGGATGGCATGGCTGGACTCCGGTGCGGGAAGGATGCCCTCCACGCGTGCGAAGCGCTCCGCAGCCTCGAAGACGGCCGTCTGCTCCACGGCACGGGCCTCGAAGATACCGTCGTGGTAGAGCTGGGCAAGGATGGGGCTGATTCCGTGGAAGCGCAGGCCGCCCGCGTGGTTGGCAGAAGGCATGAACTGGCTTCCCAGGGTGTACATCTTCGCGAGCGGGCAGATCATTCCGGTGTCGCAGAAGTCGTATGCGAACTTGCCGCGGGTGAAGCTCGGGCAGGACGCGGGCTCTACGCCGATGAACTTGTAGTCGGCCTCGCCGCGGAGGACCTCCCCCATGAACGGGGTGGCGAATCCGCCGAAATTGGAACCGCCGCCGAGGCAGCCGATGAGGATGTCCGGCTTGATGTCGTATTTCTTGAGGGCGGCCTGGACTTCCTGACCGATGACGGTCTGGTGCAACAGGACCTGGTTGAGCACGGAGCCGAGCACATAGCGGTAGCCCGGAGTGGTCACCGCGGCCTCGACGGCCTCGGAAATGGCGCAGCCGAGGGATCCGCCGGTTCCGGGATGGTTGGCGAGGATGCGCTTGCCCACCTCGGTGGTCAGGCTCGGGGACGGGGTTACGTCCGCACCGTAAGTGCGCATCACTTCGCGGCGGAAGGGCTTCTGCTCATAGGAAACCTTCACCATGAACACCTTGCAGTCCAGCTTGAAGTAGGAGCAGGCCATGCTGAGGGCTGTTCCCCACTGGCCGGCGCCGGTCTCGGTCGTAACGCCCTTGAGGCCCTGCTTCTTGGCATAGTAGGCCTGGGCGATGGACGAGTTCAGCTTGTGCGAACCGGAGGTGTTGTTGCCTTCGAACTTGTAGTAGATCTTGGCGGGGGTGCCGAGTTCCTTCTCAAGGAAATAGGCGCGCACGAGCGGGGACGGACGGTACATCCTGTAGAAGTCGAGAACTTCCTGGGGGATGTCGAAATACTTGGTGTCGTTGTCCAGCTCCTGCTTGTTGAGCTCCTCGCAGAAGATGGGGTTCATCTCCTCGAGCGTGAGGGCGTGGCCGTCGGCCGGGCTGATGAGCGGGGCCGGCTTGGTGGGCATGTCCGCGCGGACATTATACCATTTGGTAGGCATCTCCTCTTCAGAGAGGTAGATCTTGTAGGGGATCTTCTTTTCCATGTGACTGGATGTTTAAGGTAATAACTACTAAATTGCCCGGTCCTTCAATCCGGGCCGGGCAATAAAATTATTATTTACTTTCTGAAAAAGCAAGGATTCCTAGAAGAACCTTGCCCTGTGGTCCTTAACTTCTGCGGCATCCATCATGACGGGAAGAACCATTTGGGATGCATAGCGCGCTTTTTGTGCTGCGATGTTCTTGGCGTCGGCCTCGGTGAAGAAGGATGCATCCTCGCGGCCGGTGACCTTGAAGTAGTAGACACCCATCTGTCCGGCGACCGGTCCGCAGACCTGTCCCTCGGGAGCGGCGGCGATTGCGCCGAGGAGGGCGGGCTCCACAGCTCCGGTGGCGTTGGCGAAGGAAAGGCCGGTCTTGCTCTGGACCTCGGTGCCGAGAGTCTCGGCGATGGCCTCGAGTTCGGTCTTGCCTTCGAGCTTGGCGGCTACGTCAGCCTTAGCCTTGGCGTGCATCTTCTCGGAATAGAGCCTGTTCTGGATGGAAGCGGAAGCCTCGGAAACAGGAGTGTATCCCTCTTCGTGGATGTTCTTGAGAGCCACGACGAAGAAGTAGTTGTTGTTGACGGTAAGGATGTTGGATGCCTTGCCTGCCTTCTTCTGGTCGAAGATCCAGCGGGTGACCTCCCTGGCCTGGTCGACGGCGCCGTAGGCGCTGGTGCCCTCGGCTACGTTGTTCTGGGTGTGGGAGTAGACCTTGGTGGAATCGAGGGCCTTCTTGTAGCCTTCATAGGTGCCGGCGGCGATGCTGGCGAACTTGTTGGCCTGGCCGTAGAACTCATTGTAGGTCTCCTTGCTGGGAAAGGACCACGTGGGAACCGTACTGGGTGTTGCAGGTGTAAGGCTTGCCCACCTGTGCGGTGAGGACGGACTCGAAGCCGGGCAGCATATAGGTCTGGGTCATCCAGCCGATGCCGCCGAACTCACCGTTCGCGTTGGAAGTCTGGTCGGCGGAGTACTGCGCTGCGAGGGCGGAGAAGTCGGCACCCTTGGCCTGTGCGAGTGCGAGGACGCTGTCCGCACGCTGCTTGGCGTTTGCACCCTGGAAGAGGATGTGCTTCACGAATGCGGAATCGGGAACCATGGCGTTCTCGAGCACGCGGGCTGCATAGAAGGTGTTGCCCTCCTTGATGATGGGGGTGACGGCGGCGCCACCGAAGACGGCGTCGTTGAGCTCGGCATTGATGGTGGAGAGCTCGCCGGCCTTGTACCAGTAGTTGTTGAAGCTCCTGTCGGAATTCCTGAGGAGGAAGGCCTTCATGTTGTCGGTGGTGAGGAACTCGTCATAAGCGGCGGTCATCTCCTCGGAAGCGGCGTCGATGTCCTTGGCGGAAGGAACGACCTCGAAGACCACATACTCGACGTCACGGCTTGCATCCTGCTTGAAGAAGTCCTTGTGGGCGTTGTAGTAGTCGTTGATCTCCTTGGAAGAGACGGTGATGGCGGTGTCCTTTGCGAAAGGATAGCCATAGACCACGTAGTCCACGTTTGCGGAACGGTTGGTCTCTGCGACGGCCTCGTCGAGCTGGAGCTTGTTGTCCATGGTGCTGGCGGCGAAGAGGGCGCCATACTTGGAGTAGAACTGCTGGTTGTAGACGGAGGACTGGAGATAGTTCCAGTAGGTGCGGAGACGTCCGGTCTCGTCATCCTTCATCTGCTGCACGAAGTTGCTCACCATTGCAGGGTCATACTCACCCTTCTCGTTGGCGAACACGTTGTTCTGCGCGATCATCGGGGCGGGGTTGGAACCGGAAGTGAGGTTCACGAGCTCCTGGTTGCCCACCTTGATGCCGGCGGCCTTCGCGTTCTTGATGAACATGTAGTTGTCGATGAACTCCTGCCATGCGGCGTCGCGGATCTGGGCCTGCGCCTGCTCGTTCTGGACAGAGGAGCCGGTAATGATTTCGTTGATGGTGGTGTACTTGTCCACCTGCTCCTGGAAGTCTACGTAGGAGACACCCTTGCCGTTGATTTCACCGACGTTCTGGGGGCGTCCGAACAGAGTCATAAGGTCGTTTACAGGAGCAATGAAGTAGAGAAGGGAAAGCGCGATGATGATTGAAATCGCGATTCCGAACTTCTCCCGCATGTTTTGAAGAACAGCCATTTTTATCTGAATTTAATTAATTACGCAATATTTAGGGCTGCGAATTTAACTCTTTTTCTTGAATTTCAGCGCTTTTTCTTGAAAGGACCGATAAAATTCACCGAATCTATCACAATCTTGGTGGTGTCTTTCTCGGTGACGCCGTAACTGTTGAAGGGCCTGCGGAGGATGGCGTTGCGCGCGTGGTCGTCCGACCGCATGCCGTATCCCTGCATGAATCCGTCGTCGGAATACATCTTCACGTAACAGTCGGTGTAGATCTCCTCGTGGGCCTGGTCCCAGTAGATGGTATCGGTCTCCATCGTCTCGAGCTTTATCACATTATGGATGACCACGTTGCCGAAAGCGGACCAGATGTCTTCCTTGCCGGAGACCTTGCTGGTGACGTGCTTGGCGTTGTTGGAGACGATCACGGTCTCCAGGAGGCCGTCGTCGTTATAGCCGTAGACGGAAAGGCCCTTGGGGAAGATGTCGTAGGAATTGGTGTCGGTCACATAATGTTCCATGAGCGGGGCTTCCATCCTCATGGTGACGGTCCCGTTCTTCGTCCGCACGGCGAACATGTCGTCCACGGACTGCAGCGGGGTGTTCGCAAGGTTCAGCCTGTCGGCTTCGGCAAGACCTGCCTTGCAGGAAACGACAAAGCTGGCAATCACCGCGGTGACTGCCAGCAGATTGTTTCTGTGTTTCCGGAATATCAAGCCGTTACTGGGTCTTGACGGTGGTGGAAGCGGTCATGCCGCCGCAGCTTGCGGTGAAGCCCTGACCCTTCTGGTAACCGTACATGAAGGCGTCTCCCACTGAAGGATAGAACGCGCTGAAACGGCTGATATACCTCTGTGCCTCCTCTGCGAGGGACTCGTCGGCCGCCCTTGCCTTGGCGAAGTAATCGACTGCAACCCAATAGTTTGCACGTCCGGTAACCTCATTGCCACCGCAGCGGGCCTGTCCCCAGATGGTACCGATGAGGAAGTATGCCTTGCCGGCGAGGGAAGGATCGAGGTCGGGAACCTTCTTGGCTGCCTCGAATGCCTGTGCGTTGCGGCCGTTCTTGAAACAGTACGCTGCGAGCTGGTAGGTGTACTCAGCCCTGGTGGCTGCATCCAGGTCGGTGTATGCAAGGGCCTCCTCGAGATAACGGATGGCGGCTGCCACGTCATTGGAATTCGCATTGAGCTTATAGAGCGCATATGCGGAAGCGGAGGAAGGATTGTTGGCGTGCATCACGGTGACGGCCTTGAGGTAGAGGTCCTCACCGGCGCAGTCGTCAGCAAGGTTCATCGTCCTCACGATGCTGGTGGCAAGCTCCACGTTGTCGGGATCGGCCTCCAGGCGGGGAGTGAAGATCTCCACGAGATTCTCGCAGGTAGCCACCTGGCTGCTTGCAAAGAGGGAGCCGAGTCCGTTCTTCACGTCGCTGACCATGGATGAGTCGGCAGAAGTCTTGATCTCGACCTTGGAGAGGATGTCGCCGTACTTCTGGTAAGCCTCGATGAGCTGGGATGCCTCGGCATTGCCAGCCTGATAGAGGTCCACGAGCGCCTGATAGTCATAGAGAAGGATGGTAGGCCTGACCTTCTCCTGAAGGGCGTCGATGATGCCGGCGAAGCCGTCATGCAGGTACTTGGAATCGTTCTTCACCAGGTTGTGGAGGTCGGCTCCCTTGTTGTTGAGGGAGGTGACGAGCTGCTTGGGGAAGAACTCTGCCCTCTGGTCGTAAATGGTCATGAGGGTATCGATGAGCGCCTGCTTGTATTCGGCGTTCCTTGCATTCTTCTTGATGACGTTCTTCACGAGGGTTCCGCCGTCCACCAGGAGGTTGTAGCTGGCAGATGCAGGGCAGAGCTTGTAGGCCTGGCGCCAGTTGCGCATGGCGTCGTCATAGCTCTTCTGCTTGAAATAATCACGGTAATAGGAGACGTAGAGAATGCACTCCGCACTGTCCGCGCCCCATTTGCCCTGGGCGAAAACGTTGCTGCCGGCAAGAAGGGTGACGGCAGTCAGAACAAAGGTCAATAACTTTTTCATATCGGTTCTAATGTTTTATCAATTATACTTCGGCTTGAGGAACCAGATGTCGTACATGTTGAATCCAAAGGTGAAATTGATGAACCTTTCCCGGATCATGTTGCCGGCAAGCGAACCTCTCTGTCCCAATTCCATTCCAAGAGTTATGCCATTCCCGCGCAAACCGTCCTGGCGGGTGATGGGAAGGGTCACTCCGAAGGTCAGCGCGGCGGTGTTCACGTCACGCCCGTCGAGCTTGTAATACTCGTTGCGGTAGTAGCCTCCGATGCGGTATGAGCACTTCTTGAAGTAGTATCGTATGTCGTTCCTGTTGGGCGTATATTCGAAGCCAGCCCGAATGCTCCTGGAGGAGGTGGCGGCGAAGGAAGAATGGGTGGCCGTGGTCACGGCGTTGCCCATGAATCCGGGCGTGGAGGCCATCCTGGAGCCGGTCCAGTCGGACATTGTGAAGTCTATCTCGGCGCACCATTTGTCGTCATACCTGAAGTTTACCCCCACTCCTATCTCGCTGGCGAGGTAGGGGTTGGCGGGCGATCCGACGAGGGTGTCCACCTTGTGGTAGAGCGTATCGGTGGCCGCCGAGCCGGAAGAATACTTGAAGCCTTCCACGAAGCCCTTGAGGGGGGTCTTCATCGTATAGGTGGCACCCAGGGTGAGTTTCGCCTTTCCGCTGATGGGCTGGGCGTACTGGAATCCGAACTTGCCGTTGATGCCCTTGAGCTGCAGGGTATATCCGTTCTGGGCGCCGTTGAACGACGCAAGCTCGAAGGTTTCTTTATACGAGCGGGCGATCTGTCCGAAGATGTAGTTGACCTGGGCTCCTACGGAGAACCTGCGCCAGAAAGTCACTCCCGCGCCGGCGAAGGCCTGGTAGAGTCCGCCGCGGCCGAGGGCCGAATAGGTGATGTTGCCAGTGCGGCCTATCACCTCCGGATCTTCCACGGCATACCTGTAGCCGTAGCCGGTGGCGCTGTAGGGCTGGATTCCCACCATCATCGCGGCGGTCTTCCAGATGGGGAAGGAGACGGCGAGGTCGCCGATGTTGAAGGTATTGCCGGCTCCCTTCATCCCGCCCTGGCGGAAATACTTGTTATCCTGGTACATCGAGTAGTCGATGAGGACGCTCAGGGTGTCCCTCGCGCTCACGGCGGCGGGGTTCATGATGTTGAGGTAGTAGTTGTTCCTCCCGGCGATGCCGGTGCCGCCCATGGTCCTGTTGTAGGTGGACCCGAGCGTATGCAGATCTCCGACGGCGAAGCTGGAATACGGCGTGAAACTGCTGTAGGTCTGTGCTCCGGACCATACAGCGGACATCACGATAGCCGCAAGCAGCGCGACCGTCCTACTGAAGATTCTTCCTGACATAGTCATCCGTAATTAACGCCATCCCTATCATTACCAGATTTGAAACGACAAAGATGGAGTTTTTCATCTTTTTGGCAAAATATATGGCGTCTCCGCCCGTGAAAACCAGGATGTTCTCCGGATGAAGGCGCACATACCCCTCAATTTCAAACATTATGCCCGAAACCACGCCGGTCTCCATCGAGGATTCTATGGATGTGCCTTCCGGCGCTATCTCCGCGGGGGTATCCACCAGCGGGAGGGAGCGGGAATAACGGTTGAGGGCCTTGAACCTGGTGCGGCAGCCGGGGGAGATGATTCCTCCCGCATAGCGCCCCGTCGCGGACACGAAGTCCATCGTCAGGGTGGTGCCTAGGTCCACTATGGTGCATGCCTTGTTCTCGAACAGCCTCTTCACGGCCACTATGGAAGCCACCCTGTCGTAGGACAGGTACTCCGGGAGGCCGTAGGAGAGCAGTGTCTTGGTGTGTGCGTTGTCCAGTATGAGCAGATGCCGGCACTCGCGGGAAAGGATTTCCTTCTCCGCGGGAGTGATCTCGTTGCCGGTGGCCACGGTGAGGACTTCGGGCTTCTCCTTTGCGGTGAGGGAAAGGATGAAGTCCAGCCTCATCTCACCCTGGTAACGGTAGGTCTTTCCGAGGGTCGTTCCCTCGGACCAGGCCGCCTTCACCGCGGTGTTGCCTACTTCTACCAACAGATTAGCCATAAATGGACTGCAAACTTACAAATGTACCACTTTTATTGCAACTTTCTTAATAAAGAAAGGGCTTTTTCGAGCGAATCCACCCCGCGGGCCACTATTTTCAGCTTTCCTTCGGACTGCTTGAACGTGAACACGGGGTTGTCGTTGATGCGCGCTATCACCTTGCCGAAGACGTCGGACTTGAAATACGGGGACATCTGGTTGGCGATGAAGAAGCATATGAACATCCCGTTCTTGATGATGATCTTCTCGAACCCGAGTTTCGCCCCGAGGTTGCGTATCTTGACCACGTGGAACAGATTGTCCACCTCCGCCGGGAATTTGCCGAAGCGGTCCTGCAGCTGCGAACGGAAACGGTCCATCTCCTTGTCGGAAGAAATGGCGTCCAGCTGCCGGTAGATGCGTATCTTCTCCGCCGTGATGTCTATGTATTCGTCCGGGATCATCGCCGGCTGGTCGGTCTCTATCGTGCAATTGTCCAGGAAAACGCTGTCCTGGCGGTTCTGCGTGACGCCCACCTCCAGGCCTATTTCCTCCATCGCTTCGGAGATTATCTTCTGGTAGGTCTCGAAGCCCATGTCCATGATGAAGCCGCTCTGCTCCGCACCGAGCAGGTTGCCCGCGCCGCGGATGTCGAGGTCCTGCATCGCGATGTTGAAGCCGCTGCCCAGGTCGGAGAATTCCTCTATGGCCTTCAGGCGCCGGCGGGCATCTTCCGTGATGCTGGTGAGAGGGGGCACGATGAGGTAGCAGAACGCCTTGCGGTTGGACCTGCCCACGCGGCCGCGCAGCTGGTGCAGGTCGCTCAGACCGAAGTTCTGCGCCTGGTTGATGATGATGGTGTTGGCGTTAGGGATGTCCAGTCCGTTCTCTATGATGGTGGTGCAGAGCATCATGTCGTAGTCCCCGCGCATGAAGTCCAACATCTTGTTTTCCAGCACCTTGGACTCC
>CADAFW010000093.1 GCA_902787295.1 uncultured Bacteroidia bacterium | reverse complement strand
GCCGAAATGGTGTTCAGCGCCGCCGCCCAGACGGGACGTGCCGTCCGCATAGTGGACAGGCTCTGCCAGGGCGCCGACCATCCGGTGAGCATCTATCATCCGGAAGGGGAGTACCTCAAGGGGCTTCTTCTCTACGTGGAATAACGGCCGCGGGCGGATCAGGCGCCCTCGGCTTCTATCAGCTCAAGCAGTTTGTCAATCGCTTCTGTATCAGGCACGTGCCTCAGCACGGGCTGGCCTTTGCGGTAGATGGACACCTTGCCGCCGCCTTCGCCCACATAGCCCCAGTCGGCATCGGCCATCTCGCCGGGACCGTTGACTATGCAGCCCATCACGGCGATCACCATCCCCTTCAGGTGGGCGGTCCTGCGCTGCACCTCCTCGAAGGTTTCCTGGAGGTTGTACATCGTCCTACCGCAACCCGGACAGGCTATGTACTCCGGCTTGTAGAAACGCCGCCGGGCCGCCTGCATGATCTCGTCCTTGAGGTATTCGCCCAGCGTATCGTCAGGGATCTCGTCTATCTCCCTGTCCAGCAGCATCGGGCCCCAATGGCTGGCGGCCTCGAGCATCCTGCGCTGATCCTCCGGCAGGGGAGCGGCGCCCCCGGTGCCGGCCAGGAACATCGCAACCGGCAGTTCGTTCACTGGAGGTTCAGTGAGGGAAACCCTTATGGTATCGCCTATGCCTTCGCGCAGCAATGCGGAAATGCCCACGCAGCTCTTGATCCTGCCGCTGTCGCCGCCGCCCGCCTCGGTCACGCCGAGATGCAGCGGGAACACCACGCCGCGCTCCTTCATCAGACGCACGAGCTCGCGGTATGCCGAAACCATCACGACGGTGTTCGAAGCCTTCAGCGACACCACTACATTATAGAAATCCGCATCTATGCACATCTCCAGCCACTCCATCGCGGCTATGGCCATGGCTTCCGGGGTATTGCCGTACCTGTCGGTGATGTAACTGCCGAGCGAGCCGTGGTTAAGGCCGACCCTGACGGCGGTCCCGTTGGCTTTGCAGACCTCCAAGAAACGGGCGAAACGCTCGCGCGCGACTTCGTGCTTCGGATGGAAATTGCCGGGATTGATCCTGACTTTCTCCACTATCGGAGCCACTGCGATGGCCGTCTCCGAGGAGAAATGGATGTCCGCCACGAGCGGCACGGTGCAGCCGGCTTCGCGCAGCCTGGAATGGATGGCCCTGACGGCTTCCACGTCCTGCAGGCCGGGCACGGTGATGCGTATCATCTGCGCCCCCGCAGCCGCGAGTTCGAGGCACTGGGCGACGGTGGCTTCCACGTCCGAGGTGTGCGTGTTGCACATCGTCTGCACGACGATGGGGGAACCGCCCCCGATGGTCAGGCTGTCGCCGACCTTAATTTTCAGTGTTTTCAGTCGTTCCATAGACAATGTCCCTGGCCTGCTTGCGCAGATATGCCGAAGTCTTGCCGGTGCGCTTACCGAGCTGGAAATGCAGGCCGACGGTGAATGTCACGTCGATAGGGTTTGCGAATCGGTAGTAGTACTGCGAATTGTAATCGGGCTTGTAGAGGCTCTGCCAGCCCCAGCGGACTTCCGCATTGAAGTGGAGCTCCACCGGATCGATCATGAACGCGAAGCCGGCATTGCCGCGCAGACCGTAGTCGAAGCGGTATTCGTAGTCGCGGAAAGCGTTGAGATACTCTTGCGGGACGAATTCGCCCTCGCGCTGCACCGATAGCCTGTAGCCGGCATAGACGCCCACTGCACCCTGGAACTTCATCGGGGCCGCATCGGCGTGGAAGCAGGCCATCACCGGGACGTCCACGACCTCCATTATGAGCTTGTTGGCACCGTCCACGTAATTGTAGTACAAGCCGGTCTCTTCGTTGAACTTGAAGCCGGTCGCCTCGTGGCCGTATTCGATTCCGGTCCTGAATCCGAAATTGGCGATGTAGCCGAACATCTTCTCGTAATGCGTATACATTATGGAGAAGTAGTTCGGGGCCATAACCCAGGCGCGGTTGTGCCTGGAGGGGCTGAAGGAGAACTGGCCGAAGGTGACGCCGTAATTGACGCCTATCATATGATAGTCGTTGATCTTGGTGGCCTTGTGCACGGTCACCGTGTCCAGGTAGTTGTCGTCGAACAGGAGCGGTTCCACGGCCATCATCTCCAGGCTGTCCCGCTCGGCCCGCGTCAGTTTCTTCTCTTTCACGATCTTGGTCGCGACCCGCTTGACGTCCTTGTCCTTGACCTTGCGAGGCTTGGAATCGGCGGCCCCGAGCACGGAAGGCACAAGGAGCAGGAGCGACAATATGATTGCAGTCTTCTTCATCACTTGAGCAGTTCCGCCACGTTCACCGACTGGGTAAGTTCCGAACTGGCCATCAATTCAATGTAATCCTTGTCCCCGACCTTCACGAAGACCACTTTCTCGGGCTGCCTGTGCTCGAGGAGGGAACCTGTGTCAACGATGGAATTCCTGTTGCCGTCGTCCGTGACCCTGATGGAATACTTGCCCTCCTTGAGGTAGGGGAACACGAGTGTCTGGTCCTTGTCCACGACATACGAGCGGAGCACCTTGTCCTTTTTCTCGCCGAGCAGGTCGACTATGATCTTGCCCTTTACCCTGAGGAGATCGACGTTGAGCGTGCTGAGGCTCTCGTCCTTGGGCAGCATCACCTTCACCTCGGTGCTGTCGTTCCAAGAGCCTTTGATGTCGCGGAATATGTGGGAAGGCGCCTTCAGGAAATACTCGTATCCCGGAAGCAGCTTGACCTTCGGACGGATGATGTAGCGGCGGAGGTTGGCGGTATCACGCTCCACTGTCACCTTGTCCGTGAATTCCTTCTGGCGCGGGTTCAGGTAACGGAATTTGAGGGAGTCGAACTTCGCCGTGACCACCGGCAGGTCGAACATCAATTCGAATCCGTTCTGCTCCACCGTTTCGCCTGATGCAGAGAGCTTGAACACGCAGGTCGTGTCCTCGCGCTTGATCTTGCCCGCAGTCGGCCGGGAATACTCTTTCCTGGCACCTTCTTCCACGAGCCTCAGATGCTCCATCGCGGGCTGCAGCCTGCCGAGGCTGTCAGTCTTCCTGTAGTTCACGAAGACATGCATGGTGTCGGGACCGTGCCTGCGGATGTCGTTCAGCCATATCAGGAGGCTGTCCTGGAGTATGTTGAACTCGGTGATGATGCGGTCCGCGGCGTACCCCCTGATGAACAGCGAATCTATCCACGCATACGGAGCCTGGAAAGTGATGTAGGCGCTGTATTCGCCGGTGCGGACGTGATTCTTCAGGAACTGCTTCGTCGGCTTCTCGCGGAAGAGCAGCAATTCGTGCTCTGAGCGCCGCGCAAGGCAGTTGAGAGTATCCTTCATATCATATTTCAGGATCTCCGGGATAGTGTCGTTTGCAACCATCTTCGGCCTGAAAACAGAATCGACGAAGCCCACCAGGTCCGCGTCGGGATCGTAGATATTGTTGCCGGAATCGTCCTTGATGGCATAGATCCGGTAGGTCGTATCCTTGATGAACGGTATGGAGAAGAAGCCCCAGTCGTCGGTCTTGGCGGCCGCGTAAGGCCTCTTCAGGAAGACGGCCGAGTCGGCGAGATCCTGGTAGAGCAGGACGGTGGCGCCCTTGAACGGCTTCAGGGTGTTGCAGTCGAGCACGGTACCCGTCACCATCATCGAGTCGATCTTGTCGCCGGTGGAGAACACGTAGGTGTAGCCGGCGAACATGTTGTTCTCGTTGTTGTCAGCCACCGCATCCGTGAAACTGATCGTATAGGTGGTGTTGGAATCCAGCGGCTCCTCGAAGCTCACCACGATGCCCTTGCCGCGGATCCTGGACTTCAGCGGCTTGGACTGGGGAGGGGACAGGTAGATGTTCTTCGCATTGTTGATCTTGATGTACTCGCTGAATTCGAAATAGATCTTCATTCCCTCCAGGGGCACGCCGGTGGCTCCCGGAAGCGGGTCGATATAGACGATGTACGGAGGAATGGTATCCTTCGGACCGCCGCTCGGGGATTTCGTCGTGTTGGCGCAGGAATGGGTGAACAGCATCGGTACGAACACTGCCCCAATTACCAATATGAGTGGGAGGAATCTTTTCATCATGCGATATCTGTGCGTACGACATCGTAGATGCCGTCTATCTTCTTGAGTTCCTTGAGCATGGCCTCGAGGTTCTTCTTGTCGTGGACATACAGTTCTATGTAGCCGTCGAACAGGCCTTCCTCGCATTTCAGCATCAGCTTGCGTATGTTCAGTCCGAGGCTGAGCGAAATGCACTGGGTGATCTCGTTGAGCATGCCTATGCGGTCCACGCCCTTGATGCTGATACGGATAGGATATTCGCTGTCCTGCACAAGCCATTCGGTGGCTACCACGAGGTTGCCGAACTTGCTGGCCATGACCTCGGCTTCGTGGCAGGATTTCTTATGGACCACGACGGTGTTCTTGTCGAAGAGGAATCCGACCACCGGATTCGTCGCCCTTGCTGGTGAGCTGGTTGGCCGGGGTGCTGCGTATCGTCGCCTGCTCTTCGTTGATGACCTTCCTGAAGTCCTCCGGACCGATGATGCCCAGGCCCACGCGGAACAGGAATTCGCTTCTGTCGTTCAACTGGGAATAGGCCAGGAAGCGCTTGGAAAGGCTCTTCGTGGGCGTCAGGCCCATTACCTTTAGGCGCTCGGTGCAGATGTGCTCGCCCTTCGCCACGATCTCCTTGAACTGCGGACGGAACCAGTCGATGACCTTGGACCTGGCGCTCCTGGTCTGCAGGAACTGGAGCCATTCCACCTTCGGATGCGCATTCGCGGCGGTGATGATCTCCACCTGGTCTCCCTGCTTGAGCACCTGCGAGAGCGGCACGAGCTTATGGTTGACCTTGGCGGCGATGGCCTGCTCGCCTATGTGCGTATGGATCATGAAGGCGAAGTCCAGTGCGGTGGCGCCCGTCTGGATCTGCTTCTGCTCGCCCTTGGGGGAGAAGACCACGATGTCCGAGGACACGAGGTCCTTGTGGATGATGTCCAGCAGCTCGAGAGTGGAGACGTCCTTGGTGCTGAGTATGCTCTGCACCCTCGCGAGCCAGTGGTCCATCTCGCTGTCGTTCTCGGAAGCATATCCGTCGTTCTTGTAAGCCCAGTGCGCGGCGATACCCTTCTCCGCGATGTCATCCATGCGCTTGGAGCGGATCTGGACCTCCACCCAGACGCCCGCGTGGCTCATCAGCGTGACGTGCAGCGCCTCATAGCCGTTCGGCTTCGGATGGAGCACCCAGTTGCGGAAACGCGAAGGCAGCTGACTGTACAGCGAGGTGACTATGGTCAGGATGGAATATGCGTCCGTGCGCTCCACGTCCACGTTTCCGGGGTCGGAAGGCTCGTAGATGATCCTCACGGCATAGAGGTCGTATATCTCCTCGAAGGCCACGTGCTTCGTGCGCATCTTGTTCCAGATGGAATACGGCGACTTGATCCTCTTGTGGATCGTGTGCCGGTAGCCTTTCGCGTCCAGCGCGGCCGAGATGGGAGCAATGAAAGCGTCCATCTCCTTGTCCCGGAGCTCCACGTTCTGGTCGATGCGGCGGGAGATTTCGGCATAATCCTCCGGCTCCTTGTAACGCAGCCAGATGTTCTCCAGCTCCGACTTTATGGAATAGAGACCGAGCCTGTGGGCGAGCGGGATGAAGATGTACATCGTCTCCGACAGGATCTTGTCCCGCTTGTGCTCCGGCATGAACTCTATGGTCCTGCAGTTGTGCAGCCTGTCGGCCATCTTGATCAGCACGACCCTGACGTCCTCGCCGAGGGTCAGCAGGATGCGCTTGAAATTCTCCGCCTGGAGGCTTTCGGAATAGACCTGGCCGGCGGTCTTGTCCTGGTTGTCGAGGACGGTCTTGATCTTGGTGAGGCCGTCCACGAGCTGGGCGACCTTGGTGCCGAACAGGTTAGTGATGTCTTCTACGGTGTAGTCGGTGTCTTCCACCACGTCGTGAAGCAGGGCGGCCGTTATAGACTTGTAGCCGAGCCCGAGCTCGCTCACGACAATCTTCGCGACGGCTATGGGGTGGATGATATATGGTGCGCCGGAGCGGCGGCGGACGTTCCTGTGGGCGTCATTTGCGAATTCGAAGGCCTTCTGCACGACCGCGACTTCCTGCGGGTCCTTGCAGCGCAGCCTCACGGCTTCCATCAGGGAGTCGTAATCCTTCTTGATAAGGTCGTAATCCTCTTGTGTGAATCCGCTGATAGCCATTATGCGTTATCTCCTTGTTTCAAAGAATTGTACGTCGGTTCCCAACTGTCCGTCCCGTAGGTGTTGAGATTCTGGAAACCATATGAGAGCTGGGCCCCGAAAATGATGATCTGCCAGCTGAAGTTGAGCCAGATGAGGAAGAGAGGGACGGCCGCGATCACACCGTAGACCGCATTCATCCTCGCCACGAAAACCTGGGTCTCCAGATAGAGGTACTGGAAGATCAGGAACACCAGCCCCGCGAAGAAACCCGCCCTGAGGGCGCAGGAATACTTCACCTTCGCGGCCGGGATGAACTTGTACATCGCAGAGAGCGTGAAGACCGTCACGAAATAGAAAATCACGATTCCGAGCAGCTTCACGATGACGCGCACGTTGGTGAGGTCGAGGCCGATGAGGTTCGGGAGGTTGGTATAGTATGCGATTCCGGTACCGAAAAGCAGGATGATGAAGGGGGCCAGGATGAGCACCAGCAGATAGAATCCGAAACGCTTGAAAATGTTGCGCGGGATCTTGCGTATGCCCCAGACGTTGTTGAAGACCCTCTCCACCTGGAACATCATCCACAGGACGGCCCAGAAGAATATCAGCGCGGAGACGAGGCCTACGCCGCCGCCTTTCGCAATGCTGATGATGTTGACCGCCTTCTCCATTATCATGTCTATCAGCTCCGGGTAATTCGGCACCAATGTATAAAGCACTCCGGCCAGTTTGTCCGACAGCCCGAAGCCGCCGCTGACCACGAATATGAAAGCGAAGAAAGGCACGGCCGCCATCATCACGAAATAGCTGAGAGCCACGCACTGGAAACCCATCCGGTTCTCCGCGAACGAATTCACGGTGATCCTGACAAGCTTCACGAACTTCACGAGCCGCACGAACCCCGGACTGTAGCCGGTGGGGTCCAGCGTCCATATGCGGTCGCTGAACAGCACCCTGAGGCTCTTGAACGGGTTCTTCAACTTTCTCATACACTAAAACAATGACAACTGCGTTTCTCCGGCGGTTGCCTCTGCCGGCGTCTCTTCCTGACCGTCCTCTTCCGGCAACAGCGCACGGAAGGACTCCTCGCTGAGGACAGGTATCCCCAGTTCCTCGCACTTCTTCAGTTTCTCGGGCCCGGGCTTAGTGCCGGCGAGCAGGAAACTGGTCTTGCCGCTTACGCCCGAGGAATTCTTGCCGCCGTGGCGGACTATGAGTTCCTTCATCGCATCGCGGCTTATGCTGAAATTGCCGGAAATCACGACGGTCTTGCCCTCCAGCGCGGAGGACAGCTTCGCCGAAGCCTGCTCGACAGCAAACTTCAGGCCGTGCGCGCGCAGGCGGAAAATCTCTTCCAGGTGCTCTTGGCGGTGCATATAGTCATAGACGCTCTGCGCGATGACCGCACCCACGTCGGGAACCTCCAGCAACTGCTCCACGCTCGCCGCCTGAATGGCGTCTATGTCGCCGAAATGACGGGCTATCTCACGCGCGGTGGTCTCCCCGACATATCGTATCCCGAGGGCGAACAGCACGCGCTCGAACGGCACGGAAAGGGAATCCCGGAGACTGTCCAGGAACTTCTGCGCGGACTTGTCCTGCCAGCCCTCGAGCGCTACTATCTTGTGTTTGCCGAGGTCGTACAGGTCCGCAGGCGTGCGCACGAGCCCGGCGTCGAAGAACTGCTCCACGGTAGCCTCCCCGGCAAGGATGTTCATGGCCTTGCGGGTGATGAAATGCTCTATGCGACCCTTGATCTGGGTGGGGCAGCCGTCCTGGTTCGGGCAGAACCACTTCGCCTCGGCCTCGCCCCGGACCAGCGTCGCACCGCAGTCGGGGCAGGTTTTCGGGAACACCGTGGGAACGCTTGCGGCAGGGCGAAGCGACTTCTCCACAGAGGTGATCTTCGGGATGATCTCGCCGCCCTTCTCCACATAGACCCAATCCCCGACGCGCACGTCGAGCTGGGCCATCCACTCGTCGTTGTTGAGAGTGGCCCGCTTCACCACCGTGCCGCTGAGCTGGACGGGGGAGAGGTTGGCCACGGGGGTCACCGCGCCGGTCCTTCCCACCTGATAGTCGATGCTCAGGACCTCGGTGCAGGCCTGCTCGGCCTTGAATTTATACGCGACCGCCCATCTCGGGGACTTGGAGGTGTATCCGAGGCTCCTCTGGGCGGAAAGCTCGTTGATCTTGATCACTATGCCGTCGGTGGCGAAAGGCAGGAACTTGCGCTGCGAGTCCCAATAGTCGATGTAGTCCTTGATCTCGCCGATGTTGCGGCAAACCTTGCGCTCGTCGCTGACGGGAAGGCCCCATGACGCGGCTTTCCTGAGTGCCTCGTCGTGCGTTTCGAAGGCCACGCTCTGCGCCGGGATGTGGTACAGGGTGCACCAGAGCCCGCGGCGGCCTACCTCCTTGGGGTCGGACAGCTTGAGCGAACCGGAGGCGGCGTTGCGCGGATTCGCGAACGGGGCTTCCTCGTTCTCCTCACGCTGCCGGTTCAGCGCGTCGAAGGACTCGTACGGCATCAGGATCTCCCCGCGGATCTCGAATTCCTCGGGATAATCGCCGTGCAGCTTGTGCGGGATGTTGCTGATATGCCGGACATTCTCGGTCACGTCATCGCCCTTCACGCCGTCCCCGCGGGTGAGCGCGGTGACCAGCTTGCCTCCGCGGTAGGTGAGGCAGATGGCGGTGCCGTCGAACTTGAGCTCGCAGCAGTAGCTGAAATCCTCGTCCAGCAGCTTGTCGGCCCTCTCGGCGAATTCCTCGACCTCGGAAATGCTGTAGGTGTTGCCGAGGGAGAGCATGGGATAGCGGTGGTTGCGCTGGACGAAGCCGCTGAAAACCTGGGACTCCGCATTCTCGCCCATGGGGGCGTCGAGGTCGGATCCCACCTTGTGGGTAGGGGAGTCGGGGGAGTCGAACTCCGGGAATTCCGCCTCCAGCGCTTCCAGCTCATGCATCAGCGAATCGTATTCGAAATCGCTCATCGTCGGCGCGTTGTCCACATAATAGCGGCGGCTGTTCTCGCGGAGGATGGTCCTGAGTTCGTCTATCCTGGTCTTTGCGGCGGTCTTGTCCATATCGATCCTATATCTTACAAAAATAGGGAAAAATCACGGGAAATAGAAATATATCTCCGTCACTTGAAGATTGAAAGGAAATTGGTAAATTTGCGGTTCGGAAAACGAAATCATTTTCAACGAAATATGGCAGAAAAATCCAATCTTCAGATCGCCCGCGCTTCTTATCAGCCCAAGCTTCCCAAGGCCCTCCAGGGTCCCGTGAAGGCCATCGAAGGTGCGGCAACCCAGTCAGTCGGCAACCAGGCCGAGATCAAGGAACTCTTCCCCAACACCTACGGCATGCCCGTGGTGGAATTCGCACAGGGCACCGCAGCCCCTTCGGCGAAGTTCAACGTCGGCATCATCCTCTCCGGAGGACAGGCTCCCGGCGGACACAACGTCATCTCAGGCCTCTACGACGGCGTCAAGGCCCTCGACCCGGCCAATAAGCTCTACGGCTTCCTGATGGGCCCCGGCGGCCTCGTGGACCACAAGTACATCGAATTCACCGACGCCCTCATCGATGACTACCGCAACACCGGCGGCTTCGACATCATCGGCTCCGGCCGTACCAAGCTCGAGGAAGTGGACCAGTTCGAGAAGGGTTACGAAATCCTCACCGAACTCGGCATCAAGGCCCTTGTCATCATCGGCGGCGACGACTCCAACACCAACGCCTGCGTCCTCGCGGAATACTATGCCGCAAAGGGTTACGGCATCCAGGTGATCGGCTGTCCCAAGACCATCGACGGCGACCTCAAGAACGACCAGATCGAGACCTCCTTCGGCTTCGACACCGCCACCAAGACCTATTCCGAGCTCATCGGCAACATCGAGCGCGACTGCAACTCGGCCCGCAAATACTGGCACTTCATCAAGCTGATGGGACGCAGCGCATCCCACATCGCCCTCGAGTGCGCACTCCAGACCCAGCCCAACATCTGCCTCGTATCCGAGGAGGTGGAGGCCAAGGGACATAGCCTCGACGACATCGTCAGCTACATCGCCGGCGTGGTCGCCGCACGCGCTGCCAAAGGCAACAACTTCGGCACCGTGCTCATCCCCGAGGGACTCATCGAGTTCATCCCTGCCATCAAGAAGCTCATCGCCGAACTCAACGACACCCTCGCCACCGAGGAGGCCAAGAGCGTCGCACGCGAAGACCAGATCGAATACGTGAAGGCACACCTCAGCCCCGCCAACCTCGCAGTCTTCAACAGCCTGCCCGCCGACGTCGCCAGCCAGCTCGCACTCGACCGCGACCCTCACGGCAACGTCCAGGTTTCCCTCATCGAGACCGAGAAGCTCCTCTCCAAGATGGTCGGCAGGAAACTCGCCGAGATGAAGAAGGCCGGCACCTACACCGGCAAATTCTCAGCCCAGCACCATTTCTTCGGCTATGAAGGCCGCTGCGCAGCCCCGTCCAACTTCGACGCCGACTACTGCTACTCTCTCGGCTACAACGCTTCCCGCCTCATCGCCTGCGGCAAGACCGGCTACATGTCCGTGATCAAGAACACCACCGCTCCCGCAGCCGAGTAACGGCAAGATGAAGCCCGTCATCCGCAAGGCCCTCGTCGAACTCGACGGAGCCCCCTTCAAGTACTTCGCAGCCAAGCGCGACAAGTGGGCCGCAGAGACCTGCTACGTCTACCCCGGCTCCATCCAGTACTGGGGACCTTCCGAGGTCTGTGACCAGCCTACCAAGACCCTCCAGCTCGAGCACGAATAATCGGGCGGGAGTACGAAAAAAAGGGGTGACTGAACGTTCAGCCACCCCTTTTCCATATTCGCGGGAATTAGATCTCCTCCACGACCGGAGCATCCGGAGCGTTCTTCATGACGGAGGCGATGCCGGCCTTCATGGTGCGCTCTGAAGCATACATCTGGCTTGCGCCGATGACCTGTCCGTTGGTGGACTTGAGGTTGAAGTAAGGCTTGCCGTTCTTGGCAACCTTGACCTCGAAACGAGCCTCGACGGCAGCGTTCTTCTTGACGGACTCTACGCCATTGAGGCAAGCGGTCTTGGTGGTGTAGCCCTCGCTGGTGAGGATGACCTGGCCGTTGGTGGCCTTGAGGTTGAACTGGAATTCTCCGTTCTTCCTGACGGTGATGACAAATTTACCCATAATGTGATGATTATTGAATGAATGAAAAATGGTTCATATAAGCGTTTCTATGCTGAATAACCCTGGTCGTCCGGGTCCCCGTTGTTCTCGGCAATGTCCTGTGCGATCAGGTCGCCTATCTTGTTGGTGCTGAACTTGGCGAGCCTTACGAAGAAGATGAGGAAGATGATCGTGCCCACGAAGGACACCACCGGATTGATGCTGGAGACCATCAGGATGGCGTCGAATATGCCGTGGGCGGCGATGGGAAGCACGAGTGCCAGGATGAGGTTCTTCTTCCGGTCCTCCTGCAGGCCGAACTTTGCCCGGGAGACGAAGTAACCCATTATGAGGGCGAAGAAGAAATGGGCCGGAACCGCGAACAGGGCACGCTGGATGCCCACGGACAGCCACATCGTCACGTTGGCGAACAGATACTGGATGTTCTCGAATGCCGCGAAGCCGAGGCCCACGCACACCGAATAGACTATTCCGTCGAAGTGCTCGTCGAAGTAGGCGCTCTTGCGGAGAAGCAGGAAGAGCATCACGTATTTGGCGATCTCTTCCGGAATGGCCGCTCCGAGGAATGCGACGGAAACGTGCTGCCAGAAGGTCTCGGCCGCCACGGGGACCAGGCCGAGGTAGGTGAGGGGCACGGACACGAGCAGGGAAGCCGGGGCCGCCAGCACGCCGAAGAAGAAACCCTTGACCAGCTCGCGCGTGGGCTCCTTGACGGGATCACGGCGATAGATGTAATGGAACAGCAAGGCTGCAGGCAGCAATGCGGCTATGAGAATCCAGGTCATGTGGTGTTCAATCGTGCTGTTATCTTCACAAATATATTGAAAAAAATGTAAATTTGTACTGCATATGCTGACCAATGCCGAGATAAAGCAGATTCGTTCGCTCCGCGAGAAGAAATTCCGCGACGCCCTGGGCCTCTTCGTCGTCGAAGGCGAGAAGATGGTCCGCGAGGCGCTGGAGTCCTCGTTCGAGGTGGTGAGGGTCTGCCGCGTGGAGGAGGAAGGGGAGAAGGCCATGGAGAAGATGAGCCAGTTCAGCACCCCGTCCCCCGTGCTCGCGGTAGTGCGCAAACCTGCCCTGGAATGGGCCGGGACGGACATTCCCGCCGGGCTCAGCCTTGCGCTGGATTCCGTCCGCGACCCCGGCAACATGGGCACCATCATCCGTACCGCCGACTGGTTCGGGGTCGGAATGGTCTTCGCTTCCCCCGATTCGGTGGACATCTTCAACCCCAAGGTCATCCAGTCCACGATGGGCGCGGTATTCCGCTGCCGCTTCGTGCAGGCCGACATCCCCGCCACCTGCCGCAGGTTCAGGGAGGCCGGACTGCCGGTATACGGGACTTTCCTGGACGGAGCCGACATCTATTCGGAAAAACTGCAGGACAACGGCCTCATCGTAATGGGGAACGAGTCCAACGGCATCAGCGACGCCACCGCCGCCGAGGTCAGCCACCGCCTGTTCATCCCCAAGGCCGAGGGCTCCCGCGCCGAATCCCTCAATGTTGCGGTCGCGACCGCTGTCACCCTGTCGATCTTCAAGGCCACGGCCGGTTCCAGCAGATGAAAGCGTTCCGTCCCATAGTCCTTGCCGCAGTCCTGGCGGCCGCGGCGGTGATTGCAGGCTGCAGCACCACCAGGAGGCTGCACGAAGGGCAGTACCGGCTGGTCAAGAACAACATAGTCATCAACGGGAACAGCGACCTCAAGCCCTCCGCCCTGACCCAGTACGTCAAGCAGCAGGCCAACAGCACCGTCCTCTTCGGCTGGAGCCCCGGCCTGTCCATCTACAACTGGTCGGACGGCAGCGGCAAGGGCCTGAACTACATCTGGGACAAGCTCGGCACCGCCCCCGTCATATTCAACCAGTCGCTGGTGGAGAGCTCCAAGGAGAACATCGCCAAGCACCTCGAATACCTGGGCTACTACGGCTCCACCGTGGATGCGGAAATCGAGAAGAAAGACAAGAAGGCCTACGTCAAATACACCGTCACGCCGGGCAAGCGCTATGTCATAGACGCCATCAAGTTCACGATTCCGGACAACCCGGAATTCGCCGGCTTCTTCTATGCGGACACCGCCGCACACCTCGTCAAGAGAGGCAGTTACCTCTCCGAGGAGCTCCTGGAGAAGGAAAGCGCAAGGGGCGCGGCCGTCATCCGCAACCTCGGCTACTACGACTTCAGCAAGAGCAACTATTTCTTCATAGCGGACACGCTCAAACCCGGCTGGACCGGCCTGGACTACTCCGTGAGGGGATATTCCCGCAATGAGAGCGCAGCCTCCGAATCCACCCTTTCGCGCTACCGCTTCGGCGAGGTGACCATCAGCCACGCCGCCGACATCAAGTTCCGCGAGAACGTGCTCCGCAGGCTGAACCTCATCCATCCTGGCGACTACTACAGCGAGGACATCGTGAACACCACCTACAACAGGCTTGCGTCCATCAAGGTGTTCAACGGAGTGTCCGTGCAGCTATCCCCGGCCGACTCGGCCGTAGTGGACTGCAACATACGGCTTTCCGACTCCAAGCTCCAGGGCATAAAGGTCAACGGCGAACTCTCCTACAGCTCCTCCGGCCTCATAGGCGTATCCCCGCAGCTCAGCTGGTACCACAAGAACATCTTCCACGGCGGCGAATGGCTCAGCCTCGGATTCACCGGCAACTTCCAGTTCCGTCCCTCCGACAAGGTGCGCGCCACCGAATTCGGCGTAACCTCCAGCCTCAGCCTGCCGCGCTTCCTCGGGCTTCCGTACACCGTCTTCACCGGCAGCAGCATCCCCAGGACCGAGTTCAAAGCCGCCTACAACTACCAGAACCGCCCCGAATACACCCGCCAGCGCACGACCCTGAGCTATGGCTACAGCTGGCAGACGGGCAGATACTACCATTTCCAGTTGTTCCCCCTGAGGGCTACGCACATCAATCTCTCGGACACCAGCCCGGAATTCGAGAAGACGCTTGCACGCAATCCTTTCATCAGGGATTCCTACAGGAGCCATATGGACGCCGGCCTCAATGCCTCCGTCTACCATTCCACCAGCAACGAGCTCGTGCCCGCAGTGCCTTACCACTACGAGCGCTTCTCCATCGACCTCTCCGGCAATTTCGTGAGCCTGTTCAAGAAACTCATGAAGCAGGATGAGGCCGGACAGTATATGCTCTTCGGCGCTCCCTACACGCAGTACGTCAGGGGAGAGCTCATCCTCGGCAGGACCTTCCGCTTCGGATTCGACAACAGGCAGCAACTCGCCACCAGGATAGACGTCGGCGCAGGCCACGCCTACGGCAATTCCACCTCGCTTCCCTTCGAGGAACAGTTCTATTGCGGCGGCGCCAACAGCATGCGCGGCTGGCAGGCGAGGACGCTGGGACCGGGCTCCAAGACTGCCGACGGCTCCTTCATAATCCCCAGCCAGACCGGTGACCTCAAGCTCGAAATCGACCTGGAATACCGTTTCCCGATAGTCTGGAAGCTGGAAGGCGCCATCTTCGCCGAAGCCGGCAACGTCTGGTACATCGCTGACCTGGACAAGGACTTCCTCAGCACCGTCGCAGGCGACTGGGGCCTCGGCCTGAGGGTCAACCTCAATTTCATCGTCGCCCGTCTCGACCTCGGCATCAAGGAATACGACCCTTCCAAGGCTGCGGGCACCCGCTGGTCCACCCCCAGACAATGGTTCACGCCCAGCGCCATGGCCCTGCACTTCGGCGTGGGCTATCCTTTCTAGCAGGCAACCGTCAAGATGAAGCAGATCATCTATCAGGCACTCCCGCGCCTCTGGCGCAGCGGCAAGTTCTCCGACTGGGACGAGTCCGCATTCAGCTATCTCAAAAGCCTCGGCATCGACATCCTCTGGCTCACCGGCATACCCCGGCATTCGAGCGGGAAACCCTCCGTGAAGGGTGATCCCGGCTCTCCGTACGCCATAGAAGACTGGATGGATACCAACCCCTATCTGGCTGACAATGAGGAGGAAAGGATGACGGAATTCGAAGGGCTGGTCCGCCGTGCCCACGCTGCCGGCCTGAAGATCCTCACCGACTTCATACCCAATCACGTAGCCAGGGATTACGCCGGACCGGTGCCGCATCTGGACATCTGCGACTACGACTGGACCGACACCGTCAAGGTGGACTATTCCGATCCTTCCACGATACAGGCGATGACCGACGTGCTCGATTTCTGGGCGGACAGGGGAGTGGACGGTTTCCGCTGCGACATGGTCGAACTCGCGGGCATTGACGTGATCTACGACAAATCCGGCAGCTACGACTTGCTCCGGGCGATTGCCGGCGGCAATTCTTCGGCCAGGGAACTCAGCTGGCACTGGCAGTGGCTCGGGGACAGGCAGCCCCTCATGCTGAACTTCCTCGAGAATCACGACGAGCAGAGGATAGCCTCTTCCTTCTGGGGAAGAAGAGAAGGATACCCGTGGGCGGAACTCGCTTATTCAATGCTATTTAACACGGCTCACTTCCTGCTTTACTTCGGGCAGGAAGCAGGCGAAGCCGCAGCTGAAGGGCATCAGGGGAGGACCTCGATTTTCAACTGGTGCAAGCCCGGGACATTGACCCGTCTCGGCGAGTATTCGGCAAGCGGGAAAGGCCTCAAGGCAGGGGAGCGGTCGATGCTCGCCCGCTACCGCAAGCTTCTCGGATTCGCGAAGAAGGACGCATTCCGCGACGGCGGCAACTGGGACCTCGCATACTGCCAGCCGGAAGGGCAGGGCTTCGACCAGGACAGGCACTCGGCCTTCCTGCGTTTCAACGGCCGTGAAACCTGGCTTGTCTTCTGCAATTATTCCCTCACAACGGCAAAGGTCCGGATCCACTTCCCGGAAGAACTCTCCGGCAGACTCTGCAGAGGCACGGAAGAAGTGGAAGTTCCTGCGCAGGACTTCCTGATTATCAAGTTATAAGGGAGATTTGACTTAAGTATTACTTCTTGCTGTAATACTTGGGCCAGCAAGCCTGGAGGTACGCCTTCAGAGAATCCTCGTGCTTGTTCGGCTGGGGCTCGTAGAAGGTCTTGCCCTCGAAGCCGGCGGGCATGAATTCGAGGTCGGTGAAATGACCGGGATAGTCGTGCGCATACTTGTAGCCGTCGGCATAGCCGAGCTGCTCCATCAGCTGGGTGGGGGCATTGCGGAGATAGAGCGGCACCGAGGCCGTCTTGTCCTGTCCGGCAGCCTCCAGGGCGGCTGCAATGGCCATATATGCAGAATTGCTCTTGGGCGACGACGCCAGGTAGATCGTGCACTCCGAGAGCGGAATCCTGGCCTCGGGCATTCCTATCGTATGGACTATCTGGAAGCAGGCGTTGGCCAGCAGCAGGGCGTTGGGATTTGCCAGGCCGATGTCCTCGGCGGCCAGGATGCACAGGCGGCGCGCGACGAAAAGCGGGTCCTCACCGCCGTCCAGCATGCGTGCAAGCCAATAGACGGCCGCATTCGGGTCGGAACCGCGCACGGACTTGATGAATGCGGAGATGATGTCGTAGTGCATCTCACCGCCCTTGTCGTAGATGGCGACGTTCTCCTGCAGGCACTCCGTAACCGTCTTATTGTCAATGACAATGGTCTTGTCCGCCAGATGGGCGTTCACCACGATCTCCAGGATGTTCAGCAGTTTCCTGGCATCTCCGCCGCTGTGCCTGAAAAGGGCTTCGGTCTCATTGACCTTGATGTCACGCTCCCGCAGGAAGGAATCCTCGGTCAGCGCGCGGTCCAGCAGGATCTTCAGGTCCCCGACCTCCAGGGGCTTCAGGACGAATACCTGGCAGCGGGAGAGGAGGGGAGTGATGACTTCGAAAGAGGGATTCTCCGTGGTCGCGCCTATCAGCACGACGGTCCCGTCCTCCACGGCCCCGAGCAGCGCGTCCTGCTGAGCCTTGTTGAAACGGTGGATCTCGTCTATGAAGAGAATCGGGGCGGCGCCGCGGGAGAAGATGGAATTGCCCTTGGCCTTGTCTATGACATCGCGCACGTCCTTGACTCCTGCGTTCACTGCGGAGAGGGTGAAGAACTCGCGGTCGAGAGTGTTCGCGATTATGCGGGCGAGGGTGGTCTTCCCGACACCGGGAGGGCCCCAAAGAATGAACGATGAAAGGCTCCCCATGTCTATCATGTTGCGAAGGATGCAACCTTCGCCCACGAGATGCCTCTGTCCGACGTATTCAGCCAGATTTTTGGGCC
>CADAFW010000092.1 GCA_902787295.1 uncultured Bacteroidia bacterium | reverse complement strand
ACGCACGGCTTGATCACGACGTCGGGGTTGGTCACGTTCCTGTTGAAGGAGTCGGCGCCGAGCATCCTGATGAACTGCATGAAGATATCGGCGAAATTATTCACGTCGGCCACCGTGGGCTTGGTGTTCGAGAGGTCCACGCCGATGATGTAGTCGGCTCCCATCGCCTTCGCGAGGTCGGTGGGGAAATTGTTCCTGGTGCCGCCGTCCACCAGCACCATTCCCTCGGTGCGGACAGGGTCGAAGAGTCCGGGGATGCTCATCGTGGAGCGCATTGCCTGCGTGACGGAACCGTCCACCCAGTACTTCGCCTTGCAGGTCACCATGTCGGATGCCACCACGTACATCGGGATCGGGAATTTATGGAATTCCTGGTCGTCCTGATAGCCGACGGTAAGGCTCGAGAAGAGGTTGTTCACGTTGAATCCGTAGACGAATCCGGAAGGCAGCGAACTGGAGAAGGAATTCACGCTGGACTGGGTACCGAGCTCGCTGTTGTCCGTCATCTCGGCGCGTTCCCTCCTGGCCCTGTATTTCTTGCGGTTGGAGGCCACGCGCTCCTCGAAGGTCTCGTCCTCGTAATGGAACGGGATGGGCAGCACGTATTTCTCCTTGTAGAGCTTGGTGGTGTACGGGATGTACTTCGGATTGACCCTGTCGGTGAGGGTGATGCCCCAGTCCTGTGCCCGCATGATGTCGATCATCTCATCCGAATTGTATCCCATCGAATACATACCCGCGATGAGGCCGCCGATGCTGGTGCCGAGCACGACATCCACCGGGATCCCCTGCTCTTCCAGATACTTGATCGCACCCACGTGGGCCGCACCCTTGGCGCCGCCGCCGCTGAGCACGAGCGCCACCGTGGGACGGTGGCCGTAACGGTGGATGCTGTCCATCCTGGCGCGCATGTCCTTGATGGCAAGCGAGTCCTCCAGGGGCTCCACGCTGTCGGCGGAAAGGCCGTTCGGGAACGGGCTCTGTGCCGAAAGCTTCGGGGAACCGACTAAAAACAGGGCTAAGAGCGCTGCGAATGCTGTCCTGCAAGCATTCCGCAGGCTGCGAGGATATCCTCTCCTCTCGATGTTCTTATTGTACATGTTATACCGTTGTTGTTCAATCTGTCTCTGAAAAGCTGCATCGCCGTCGGGGACGAACAGCCGTACGGGAAATCCGGGATCTTGTGGAAACGGATGAGGTTCACCCTGCATTCCAACCCCCGGAGCATCCGTATGAGCGCATCGGCGTGGCGCTTGTCGTCGTTGTAGCCGTCGAACATGGTGTATTCGAAGCTGACGCGGCGCTGGCCGGTGAAATCGTACTGCCGGATAAGGTCCAGAACATCCTTCTCGTCCCAGGCCTTCTGCACCGGCATCATCTCGGCGCGTTCCTCCGGGAACGGGTTGTGAAGGGATACCGCGAGATGGCATTTCTGCTCGTCCAGGTACCTGCGCAACTGCGGCAGCACGCCAATGGTGCTGACGGTGATCCTCTTCGGGCTCCACCCGAATCCCCAGTCGGCGGTCAGGACCTCCAGCACCCGGGACACGGTGTCATAGTTATCCAGCGGCTCGCCCATGCCCATGAACACGGCGTTGGTGAGTTCCTTGGCCTCGGGGATGCTGACGAACTGGTTCAGGATGTCGGCGGCGTCGAGGTTGCCGTGCCATCCCTGGCGGCCGGTCATGCAGAAACGGCAGCCCATCCTGCAACCCGCCTGGGAACTGACGCAGAGCGTCTTCCTGTCCTCGTCCGGGATCATCACCGTCTCCACGGCGGAAGTTTCCTCCACTCCCCCCGCAGCGGCGCAGGTGACCGGGAAAAGATATTTCCGCGTGCCGTCGGAAGACTCGGCGGACCCCACCGGAGCCGCGGTTCCGAGCTCATAGCGCTCCGCAAGACGGGCCTTCGCATCCTTGCCGATGTTGGTCATCCGGTCCCAGTCCGTAACCCGGTTGGAATACAACCAGCCGGCCAGCTGTGTGCCGACGAAAGGCTTGAGGCCGCATTCCGAAGCGATCGACCTCAACTCTTCCGGCGTCTTGCCAAGCAACTTTTCTTTCACGTAACAAAAATAACTATTTTTTCATACAACTGAAAAGTGGAGAAGTGTGGTTCGGACGGAGTTTTTGATTATATTTGTAATTGCCTCGGCCGAGGCACCTGAACATAAACTATCATAAAACTAAAAGAACTACTATGGCTAAAGAAAAAGAAGGACAGGCCCCCGATGTGAACGCCGCGAAGCTCAAGGCGTTGCAGGCCACGATCGACAAGATCGAGAAAGATTTCGGTAAAGGAACCATAATGACGCTGGGAGACCAGCCCCAATGGGACGTGCAGGTCATCCCGAGCGGATCCATCGCACTCGACCACGCCCTCGGCATCGGAGGATATCCGAGGGGGCGCATCATCGAGATCTACGGACCTGAATCCAGCGGCAAGACCACCCTCGCGATCCACGCGATCGCAGAGGCCCAGAAGCAGGGCGGAATAGCCGCCATGATCGATGCCGAGCACGCATTCGACCGCACCTACGCGCAGGCGCTCGGAGTCAACCTCGAGACCCTCCTCATCTCGCAGCCGGACAACGGCGAGCAGGCGCTCGAGATCGCGGACAACCTCATCCGCAGCGGTGCGGTGGACATCGTGGTCATCGATTCCGTCGCGGCCCTCACCCCGAAGGCCGAGATCGAGGGCGAGATGGGCGACAACAAGGTAGGCCTCCAGGCCCGCCTGATGAGCCAGGCCCTCCGCAAGCTCACCGCCAACATCAGCAAGACCAACACCTGCTGCATCTTCATCAACCAGCTGCGCGAGAAGATCGGCATAATGTTCGGCAACCCCGAGACCACCACCGGCGGCAATGCGCTGAAATTCTACGCGTCCGTCCGCATCGACGTGCGCCGCACCACCCAGCTCAAGGACGGCGACGAGGCGACCGGCAACCGCACCCGCGTGAAGGTCGTGAAGAACAAGATGGCCCCGCCTTTCAAGAAGGCCGAGTTCGACATCGTCTACGGCGAGGGAATATCCCACGTGGCCGAGGTCACCGACCTTGCCATCGGCTTCGACATCATCCACAAGAGCGGTTCCTGGTTCTCCTACAACGACGAGAAACTCGCCCAGGGCCTCGCATCCGTCAAGCAGCTCCTCAAGGACAATCCTGAGCTCTGCGAAGAGATAGAAGCCAAGGTCCGTGAAGCCCTCCAGGGCCTTAAGGACTAGGAATCAGACGTCGAACCTCAGCCTGAATTTCTCACAGGTGAAAGTGCCTCGGGAGACGAGGCCTTCCGACTTGAACCCAAGCGTACGGTAGGCCTCTCCCCCGTCGGGCCAGCTCACGTCGGCATAGGACATCACGTCGTCCGGACGGACCTCCTCCACGAAAGCGGCGAGCAGGCGGCTCATCCCGCCCGTCACCCTGAATCCGGAAACGGAAGCATAGCGTATCCATTCGTATGAACGGATGCGGCGGCCGTCGCGCTCCCAGCAGCGCGGCGTGGAGAAAGAAGCCACGGCGACGAGGGTCCCCGGAGGCAGGAGGGTCTCGGCGGCCCCGGTGGTCCGGTCCACGAAGAGGCCATAGAAATAACGGCCTCCGGTGCTGCCCAGGCGATGGTTGGCATCGAGGAATGCGGAAGCCTCCGGACGCGTGATGCGCCGGACGCTGCAGTTCCTTGCGAAGATGGAGGAAAGGCCGTCCAAGTCCGTTATTCTTCCGCTACGGCCTTGTTGTAGCACTCGCGGCAGAGAGGCTCATAGACATCCTTCTCGCCGAGCACTACCAGGTCCTTGCTCTTGGAGAGGCGGTGCGACTGGTTGGCCAGATTTCCGCATTTCACGCAGATGGCGTGGACTTTCTGCACATCCTCGGCGACCGCCATCAGGCGCGGCATGGGGCCGAAGGGCTTCCCGAGATAGTCGGTGTCAAGTCCGGCCACGATGACCCGGACTCCCCTGTTGGCAAGGGTCTCGGCCACCTCCACGAGATTGTCCCCGAAGAACTGTGCCTCGTCCACGCCGACGACCTGGATGTCGTCCTTGATGCCGAGCATCTCGGCCGCATCGTCAATGGGCTTGGAAGTGATCTTGTGGAAATCGTGGGAGACGACCTCGACGTCGGAATATCTCTTGTCAAGGGCCGGCTTGAAAATGGCTATCTTCTGGTTTGCGAACTGAGCGCGGCGAAGGCGCCTGATGAGCTCCTCGGTCTTGCCGGAGAACATAGAGCCGCAGACTACCTCGATGCAGCCGGACCTCTTGTGGTTTTCGGAAATCATGGTTAATTTTGTGTTTGGTGAAGACAAATATAATAAATTTGGGCATCACTTGGAAGGATGGAAAAAGGAATTCTCTACATAGTCCCCACCCCAGTCGGGAATCTTGACGACATGACGTTCAGGGCCGTCCGGGTGCTCAGGGAAGCGGACCTGATACTCGCCGAGGACACCCGCACCAGTTCCGTCCTTCTGCAGCACTATGACATCCACGGCAAGCTGCTATCGCACCACAAGTTCAACGAGCACCAGACCGTGGGGATGATACGGGAGAAGATACTAGGCGGCCTCAACGTGGCGCTCATCAGCGATGCCGGGACACCGGGCATTTCAGACCCCGGCTTCCTGCTGGCACGCACCTGCGCCAAGGAGGGCATCACCGTCCAGACCCTCCCCGGGGCCACGGCCTGCATCCCGGCCATAGTGTCTTCCGGCCTGCCCTGCGACCGCTTCTGTTTCGAGGGCTTCCTGCCCCAGAAGAAAGGCCGCCAGACCCTGCTCGCCGGACTTGCCGCGGAGACGAGGACGATGGTATTCTACGAGTCCCCCCGCCGCCTGGTGAAGACGCTCCAGCAGATGGCCGAGGCATTCGGACCGGAGCGGGAGTGCTCGGTGGCAAGGGAAATATCTAAACTGCATGAAGAACACGTGAGGGGCAGCCTGGCGGAAGTGCTGGCGCATTTCACGGATGTGGAACCGAAGGGCGAGATAGTGCTTGTGGTCGCCGGTGCACCGCAGGACGCCCGCAGGGAGCACCGGAACAAATATAAAAATATGGAGGAGAGAGACCGTGGAGAAGGAACCGGACCGGAGGACGAGGAAGAATAGCGCCTCCGTTTTCAAGGCAGGCACCGTCTGCCTGGTTTTCCTTATAATTGGTTTTGAATCAGCCCTTTTCGTCAGAAGGGCCGCGGAACTGTCCGTCCAGTTGAGACGGGACAGCCCGGACACCGTATATGTCGTGGACGAGGCGCTGGCGCGAAGGCTGCTAGCGGAGAACGGCGGAGAGTCGGTGCCTGCGCCATCCGGCGACGGGGCCGCAGTTGCCATTTCCGGAGGCGGAGAAGGCACCCCGCGGACGCCCGGCCGGTCGCAAGGCGGCGATATAGTAATCCGGAAAGATGCCGTGCATCCGCCGGCGGTGGAGCAGGTGCGGCAGGCTCACCGGAAGGTGGAATCCTTCCGCTTCGACCCGAACACCGCAGGGCAGGAGGACCTGATGCGCCTGGGATTTTCCGAAAAGCAGGCAGCTGCCATCGTCAACTACCGTGCTAAAGGCGGCAGGTTCCGCCGCAAGGAGGATTTCGCAAAATCCTTCGTGGTCGCCGACTCAGTCTACAAGAGACTGGAGCCGTACATCAGCATCCCAAAGATAGACATCAACAAGGCCGATTCCGCGGCATTCGACACCCTGCCCGGCATAGGCGGCTACTTCGCCGCCAGGATGGTCAGCTACAGGGCGGAACTGGGCGGATACTCGTTCCCGGAGCAGCTGATGGACATCCGGCACTTCGACCGGGAGAAATACGACGGGCTGAAGGACCTGATCAGCTGCTCGCCGCCGCAAAAGGCATTCGCCCTGTGGAGCCTGCCGGCGGATGAACTGAAGGCGCACCCATACATCCGCGACTTCCAGACCGCAAAGGCCATCGTACTCTACCGCGACAACACCCCCCGCGGGGAATGGACGGTGGAAGGGCTGGCGAAGGCCGGCATAATAAAAGAAGAAACGGCAGCGAAACTTGCCCGCTGCCGTATAGAAATTCCCGCAGGGCCCTGATTGAAGGGCCTGCTGCAGGGATTACCAGACTTTGACCACACCGACTTCCTTGCCGTAGCAGCCGTCGGTGATCATCGGCACCGTCCGTCCGTCGGCATCCACGAGGTCCTCCATCGCATCCATGAAGATATGCGAATGGGCCCCGACCACTAGGTCGAGCCCTCGGGTCTGCGGAACGAGCGCCTTGTCTTCCTCGAAGCCGTAGTGGGACAGGAGGATCACCAGGTCGCTCCACGGCATCCAGCTGCTGGATCCTTGAGGAAATGGTGCGGCTGACATTCGTGGACAGGTCGGCGGTGAGTCCTATCACGCCGACTTTCATCCTGCCTTTTTCCAGGATGACGTACGGCTTGACGTACTTCCCGAGTTCGAACGGGGCGAGGTCCAGATTGGCGCAGACCAGCGGCGTGCTCATCTGCTTCACCCTTTCGGTGAGGGCCTCGATGCCGTTGTCGAACTCGTGGTTGCCCAGCGCGGCGACGTCGTAGTTTATGGCATTCATCATCTCGGTCTCCACCACGCCCTCGAGCACGGTGAAATAAGAGGTGCCCTGGCCGAAGTCCCCGCCGTGCAAGACGAGCGTCCTGCCGGGATTGGCCTTGCGGACGGAATCCACGAAAGCGGCGCGCTCGATGATGCCGCCGAGTCCTGTGTTCGGGCCGCTGCGTTCCGGCTCGAAATGGCTGTGGGTGTCATTCACGTGGACTATCACAAGCCGGGGCTTCGGGGTGCAGGCTCCCAGTACGAGAACGGCACCGAGTATCAATGCGAGCTTTTTCATATTCCGAGCGGATTAGCGGTTGCGGTCTCTCCCCTGAACTCCACCCTCACGCTGTCGGGGCATCCTATGCCCTTGCCTTCGGCGGCGAGTCCGGAAAGGTAGGTCTTCACCCAGTCGAGCACCTTGACGTCGGTGATAATGAGATTGCGGGCGTTGCGGGCCACGCTGATGCCGTCGCCTCCGTCAAGCAGGAAGTCGATGGTGGCCACGCCGTAGGTCTTCTTGTCGTCCAGCGGCTTGCCCCCGACCTCGACGGATACGAGCTTGCCGTCCTCGGTGACCACCTTGACGCCGGAGAGCGCCTGGAACCTGGTGGCGGCGAACTGCTCCAGCAGGGCGCGGACGTCAGAGCCCCTGAGCGCCACGTAGCAGAGGTAGTTCCTGAACGGGAACATCGATGAGATATCGTCCAGCAGCACGTCGCCCTTAGGCATGTCCAGACGGATGCCGCCGAGATTCGTGACTGCCAGGTCGACCTTCTTGCCGGTGATGCTTTCCACACCCCGGGCAAGTACGTCCGCAGTCCAGGAAGCCATCTGGCTGTTGCAGCCGGCCCTGACCATCCCGGTAGGACACTGCCCGACGACTTCCTTGAGATATGCGAGCGTATCCTGGCAGGCGAGAAGCCCGCTTGCGGCGGCAACCACGCTGCCTTCAGTGAACACGCGGCCGTTCGGGGCGGTATAGACTCCGTCCACGACGGATCCGAGCGCGGCCTTGACGTCGGTGCCGACGACCGCTGTGACACCGGTGCGGCTGCCGTCCATCAGGAACTTCTGCCAGGTGAAACCGGCGTGGTCCCCGACGGAAGTGGGCTTGGGGGCGCATCCGGCGAGCAGCAGGACGGCTCCGATGAGGAAACTTACTTTTGCTTTAACCATTTCCAGAGATCTTTCCAGGTTGATTTCTTGCCGAACATCAGGATTCCGACCTTGTAGATCTTGGCGGAAGCCCATGCGCAGGCGATACAGGTCAGGATGAGAAGTACGATCGACAGGATGAGCTGCCAGGCAGGAACGTCGAACGGCAGGCGCGCGAGCATCACGATGGGAGAGGTGAACGGGATGATGGACCCCCAGAACACCAGCGCGCTGTCAGGCGCCTTGAACGCATAGAACGCGATGAAGAAGCCAAGCAGCAGGGGGATGGTTACCGGGAGCTGGAGCTGCTGGGAATCCCCCTCGTTCTCCACTGCCGATCCGATGGCGGCGAAGAGCGATGCATAAAGGACGTATCCGAACAGGAAGAATATCAGGAAACAGACCAGTATCTTGACAAGCGGCATACTTGCGATAGAAGACATGATGACCTGCATCTCCCCCGGTTCGGAAGCGGCGGCGATGGCCTGGGCGGCCGCATCCCCGCCTCCCATTGTCTGGATCATCTCCGTAGCGCTGGCTGCGTCTCCGAAGAGGCTGGGGCCTGCGACGGCGCCCACTATGCCTACTATGGCGGCGGTGAGCACTATCCAGAGGATGAACTGGGTGAGGGCGACAAGCGCGATGCCTATGATCTTGCCGAACATGAGTTCGGTGGCCTTGACGGAGCTGATCAGCACCTCGACCACGCGGCTGGATTTCTCCTCGATGACCGAGGACATCACCATTCCGCCGAACAGGACGATGAACATATATATGATCATTCCGAGTATCATGGATACGATCATGAACACCCCGGACTCGGAGATGCTCTCCTTGCCGTCGTCACCGATGGTGTAGGACCTCAGGCGAACGTCGGACTTGACGTCTTTCATGATCTGACCGAGGTCGTCGATGCCGTAGGAATCTATACGGTAGGCCTCCACTGCGTCGTCTATCCTGCGGTTGATATTTTCGGTCATGTCCACTCCGAGAGGTTTTGAGGAGAATACTTCGGACTTGAGGCTCCTGCCGGTTGAATCCAGTTCGGAGATGCTCAGGACGGCATCGAAGCCCATTTCCTTTAGTCCGGCCTTCAGGCTCTCGACGTCCG
>CADAFW010000091.1 GCA_902787295.1 uncultured Bacteroidia bacterium | reverse complement strand
TCGAAAACCTCGTCCTGGACTTCTTCCGGACGGCAGTTGGGCTTGTCCACCTTGTTGATCACCACGATGGGTTTCTTGCCCATCTGGAGGGCCTTCTGGAGGACGAAACGGGTCTGGGGCATGCAGCCTTCGAACGCGTCCACGAGAAGCAGCACGCCGTCCGCCATGTTGAGGACGCGCTCCACCTCTCCTCCGAAATCGCTGTGGCCGGGGGTGTCTATGATGTTGATCTTGACGTCCTTGTAGGTGACGGACACGTTCTTGGCGAGAATGGTGATTCCGCGCTCGCGCTCTAGGTCGTTGTTGTCGAGGATGAGCTGTCCGAGGTTTTCGGGCTGGCGGACGAGGTTCGCCTGGTATATCATCCTGTCCACGAGCGTGGTCTTGCCGTGGTCTACGTGGGCGATAATCGCTATGTTCCTGATATCCTGCATATATTACATTAAAAATCGTGCGCAAAGATACTGATTTCTTACTAAATACATAATCAAATATATTTACTATATTTGTCAAATATGCGACTGAACCTGACCTTGGCCTTCGCAATGATCGCCACAATGCTCTGTTCTTGCGGAAATCGCCCCTCCGGCACCGTCCAGGAGGCCAGGCAATTGCCCGAATTGATGCAGACCGTCCCCTCCGACGCCCTCGCGGTGTTGGATTTCAGCCGTGTCGACAAGGGCATGCGCATGCAGCTCGACTCCACTTCCGCAATCTCCCGCCTGAACCTCAGGGACTTCCGCAGTTCCAGGATGATGCTTTCCTATGTCTATATGGGCAAGCTTGTTCCCCTGCTCGCAATTGAAGCGGGCCGGGCGGGTGCCGACACTTCGTCGTCGGTGCGTTCGCTGCTCGGGCAGGCGGACACCTGCGGGGTCTTCAGCAGGTTCCTGGCCGGTGGCGTGGAGGGAGGCCGCCATTCCATCGTGCTGCTGTCCACTTCCGAGGTGCTCATCCCGTCCGTGGAGAGGCATCTGGAGAGCGGTGCGTCCATCATCGATGCGCCCCGGTTCGCCGAGGCTCTTGCGGTCACGGGCGGCCGCACGGACCATATCTACTTCCGCAATGCCGGCCTGGACCGTACCCTTCCGCGGGATTACCTGTCCCGCTATCTTCCCCGCAGGCAGATGTCGCTCTTCCTCCAGAAGGCCGCCGACTGGATGGTCGTGAATGCCGCCGACGGGCCTGAGAAACTGCTCGTGACCCCGGTCTTCAGCGATACCTATTCCCAATATACGCGCTTCCTCGAGGATGTGGGCACGGGCGAATCCCGCTTGCTGTCCGTCCTGCCGACGGACACCGAGTTCGTGATCGACCTGGTGGTGGGCAAGGATTTCCGCGGCAGCTATGAGGACTATCTCGACGCCTGCGTCAGGCTCGATGCCTACAGGGCCGGTCTCGCCGAGCTGAAGAACCAGTCCGGCAAGAGCCCCCTCACGTGGGAGAAGGAATTGAAAGTCAAGGAGGTGGCCGTGGTCAATTGGAACAACCGCAAGGTAGTGCTCGTCCGTCCGGACAAGGCCCCCAAGGCCGCCGGAACGGATGTCAACCCATATCAGGGATTCCCGGCTGTCCTCTACGGATCAGCCTTCGCCCTGGATAATGACAGATATGCCGGGGTGGCCGGGAAATGGATAGTGAGCGGTAGCGAGCCGGACGTGGAGGCGTTCCTGCAGGCATCCGCCTTCCTCTCCGAGTCGCGCTGGCCGTCCAAGGACCTCAAGTTCGTGGTCTACGGCCCCGGAATGATTTTCTCCTGCAGCGGCAGGGGTATGTTCATGAACCTTAACAAGAATTGATAAATGGGATTCCAATCCGTCAACAAACTCATCGAAAGGAGCTTCAAGGCCAACTGGGAACGCGAAGCGCTTTCGAATTACCAGGGATCGACGCTCAGGTACAAGGAGGTGGCCGAGAGAATAGAGTATCTCCACATCTGCTTCGAGCGCTGCGGTCTCAAGAAGGGTGACAAGGTCGCCCTCTGTTCGCGCAACCAGGCCAACTGGGGCGTCTGTTTCCTCGCTTCCACGACCTACGGGGCCGTTCCCGTGCCCATCCTTCACGAATTCAAGGCAGAAAACATACACTATCTCGTAAACCATTCCGAAGCGAAGGTGTTCTTCGTGGACGAAGTCATCTGGGAAGGCCTTTCCGAGGCCGAGATGCCCGGCGTGCAGGTGTTCGTGCAGATGAACAACCTGAAGACCATCTTCAGCCGCAACGACTATCTGGACGAAACCCGCAAGAGCCTTGCCGACGACTTCAGGAAGAAGTTCCCCAAGGGCTTCGCGCCGAACTGCCTGAATTACTATGAGGACAGCGCGGACGAACTCGCCCTGATCAACTACACTTCCGGTACTTCCGGTTTCTCGAAGGGCGTAATGGTGCCGTACAGGGCGCTCTGGGCCAATATCCAGTGCGCGGGCCTGGACGCCGAGCCCCAGATGAACTGCGAATCGGAGGTGGTCGCGATGCTCCCGTCCGCCCACATGTACGGACTGATGTTCGAGTTCCTCTTCGAGATGACCATAGGCGCGCACGTCCACTTCCTCACCAGGACCCCGAGCCCTAAGGTCATCATGAAGGCCTTCTCCGAGATCAAGCCGGACATTATCATCGCGGTGCCGCTAATCATCGAGAAAGTCTACAAGTCCCAAATCAAGCCGGTGGTGGACCGCCACAAGGCTTTCATGCGCATCCCCATCGTGGACCAGTTCATCCTGAAGAAGATACGCAACAGCATGATAGATGCGTTCGGCGGCCGCTTCGAGGAGGTCATCCTCGGCGGCGCGGCGTTCAACCCCGAGGTCGAGGACTTCATGGCCAAGATCCATTTCCCCTTCACCGTAGGCTACGGAATGACCGAGTGCGCTCCGCTCATCTGCTACGCCAAGTGGTGGAAGACGCGCCAGCTTTCCTGCGGCCAGCCCATCAGGGGCTGCGACCTCAGGATCGACTCCGAAGACCCCATCAACATTCCCGGCGAGGTCCAGGTGAAGGGCGACAACGTCTTCCTCGGCTACTACAAGAACGAAGAGGCCACCAAGGCCAGCTTCACCGAGGACGGCTGGTTCAAGACCGGCGACATGGGCGTGGTGGACAAGGACGGCTTCCTCTACCTGCGCGGCCGTTCCAAGTGCATGATCCTCGGTTCCAACGGGCAGAACATCTATCCCGAGGAGCTCGAGGCCGTCATCAACAACGTCACCTACGTGGTGGATTCGCTCGTGGTTGAGGATGAAGGCGGCCTCACCGCACTCATCTATCCGGACTATCACCAGGCCGAGCTCGACGGGATGAAGAGGGCGCAGCTGGAGAAGCGTATCTCCGACGGCCTGCCCGAGATCAACAAGCATCTCCCCAACTATGCGGCCATCCGCAAGATAGAATTCATGCCCGAGGACTTCGAAAGGACTCCGAAGCGCAGCATCAAACGTTATCTTTATCAGAGAGGATGAACAAGTTCGACGACAAATACCTCCGGATGGCAGCCATCTGGGCCCAGAATTCCTACTGCAAGCGCCGCCAGGTCGGTGCGCTGATAGTCAAGGACAGGATGATCATTTCCGACGGCTACAACGGTACGCCGTCCGGCTTCGAGAACGTCTGCGAGGACGAAAGCGGCGTCACCAAGCCGTACGTACTCCACGCGGAGGCGAACGCCATCACCAAGGTCGCCAAGTCCGGCAACAGCTCCGAGGGCGCCACGCTCTACATCACCGCATCCCCGTGCATCGAATGCGCCAAGCTGATCATCCAGTCGGGCATCAAGCGCGTGGTCTACAGTGATGAATACCGCCTCACCGACGGAGTGGACCTGCTCCGCCGCGCCGGCATAGAAGTGGAAAAAGCAGACCTGCAATGAAAAGAAGCACTATACTCGCCGCGATCGGGGGCATCCTTGTGGGTGCCCTCGCGGTTTCTCTCTTCCATAAGGCCCCCGGCAGGGCAGCCGTTCCGGTGAACCCCGCCGACTGGTCCAAGCTCAATGTCATCCTCCAGGAGGTGGACAAGAATTACGTGGATTCCATAGACCACGCCAAGGTCTCGGACGCCGCCGTGGAGGCTGCGCTCGCGAAGCTGGACCCGCATTCCATCTATCTCAAGCCCGAGACCCTCAAGGAATCGGAGGAGGACCTTGCCGGCAATTTCGACGGCATCGGCATCCAGTTCAACGTGCCCAACGACACCGCGATAGTGCTCGAGGTCATCCCCGGCGGCCCGTCTGAGAAGATAGGCCTCCAGCCGGGCGACCGCATCCTCAAGGTCGATGACAAGGTTATCGCGGGGGTCAAGTTCCCCCAGGACAGCATGGTGCGCAGGATGAAGGGCCCCGCCGGCACCAAGGTGCTCATCACCGTGGGCCGCGACGGCGCCGTGATCCCCTTCGAGATCACCCGCGGCAAGATCCCGACCCATTCCATCGATGCGTATTTCATGGTGGACGACACCACCGGCTACGTGCGCCTGAGCAAATTCTCCCGCACCACCTACAAGGAGTTCTCCGCCGCCACGATGGACCTTCTCCACAAGGGAATGGAACGCATAATCGTGGACCTGCGCGACAACAGCGGCGGGTTCTTCGACCAGTCGCTGATGCTCTCCGACCTCTTCCTGCCGAAGGGTGCGTGCATAGTCTATATGGAGGGCCTGCACCGTGAGCGCGAGGAGTACAAGGCCGACGGAAAGGGCTACCTGAAGGACACCAGGCTCGTGGTGCTCATCGATGACGGCTCCGCCTCCTCCAGCGAGATATTCGCCGGCGCGATGCAGGACAACGACCGCGGCATCCTCGTAGGCCGCCGTTCGTTCGGCAAGGGACTCGTCCAGGAGCCGCTCTATTTCAGCGACGGTTCCGCGGTGCGCCTGACCGTGGCTAGGTTCTACACCCCTTCCGGCCGCTGCATCCAGAAGCCGTACGACTCCGGCTATAATTATGAGGTGTATGAGCGCTACGCCACCGGCGAGATGACCGATGCCGATTCCATGAAGGTGGACAAGTCCGTCGAATACCATACCGTCGGCGGCCGCGTGGTCTATGGCGGCGGCGGAATCATCCCCGATGTCTTCGTGCCAATGGACACCACCAAGGCCTCACGGTTCTATGTGAACTGCAATAAGAAGGCTACTGCGATGCGTTTCGCGTCCTGGTATTTCGACAACCACAAGAAGGAACTCTCCGCCATCGACGACTACCAGCGCCTGCTGGGATATCTGGACAGGGCCGGGCTGGAAAGCGCATTCCTCGAATTCGCGAAGTCCAGGGACGGTCTCGTGCCCGACCCCAAGCTCTGGGCCGGCGAGAAAGTCTATATGATGACGCAGGTGAAGGGCCTCGTAGGCCGCTATTCAAAGCTGGGCGACAAGGCTTACTATCATATTTTCCTGCAGACAGACGAGACCTTCAAGAAGGCGATGTCCCTCTAGTCCGGGCTAGGGCCTTCCCTGGCCGCCGCCGCGCGGACCACCTCCGGGACCACCCTGGCCACCGCCCCTCATTCCGCCTCCGGGACCACCCGGGCCGCCGCCTTGGTTGCCGAGGCGGTTGAACCTGTAGGCGAGGGTGAGCATCACATAGCGTCCGAAACTGTGATTCCAGGAGTTGGCTACGTAGTCCGCGTGCGTGGAGGTGCTGAAGCCCGATGTCTTGTTGAAGAGGTCGTGCACCATCACCGAGATGTCGAAATTGTTGCGCGGTCCGAAGCGTACGCCTCCGCGAAGGTCGAGGATGTTGTCCCTCGCGTTCGCGTAATTGATCCCCTGCATGAAAGTCTTGGTGTAATTGCCGGAGAAGTACATCAGTTTCAAGATGTTGTTCAGCTCGACCCCGGCGCTGAGGGCTTCGGTGAAGTAGTCGGTGCGTTTGCCGGCGGTGTTGGCGGAGTGGACGTAGGAGCCGTTGCCGGAGATGTTGAATCGTATGGTCCTGGAGAAATTGCTCCTTATTCCCAGCGAGAATGTCGGGCGGGTGTTCCTGGTTGTGATCAGGTTGCCGTCCACATATGACGGGCTGCTGTCCCAGTTCATCGAGAGGCCGGTGCTCACGATGCTCCCAATGAATTTGACCGGCGTGCCGAAGCGTACCGAAGCGTTTGCGCTGTAGCTGTTGCCCGCATTCGCATAAGACTGGAAGGTGGACTGGGCAGGCATCGTGTAATTGTATTCCGGGAGGTAGGTCTCTTCAGTGAAATAAATGCTCCGGCCGGCTATCACATCGTTGGTAGTGCTGAATCCGACGTTCACGCTGAAAGTGGTGAAGTCCGAGCGTATCTGGTTCTCCCTGATCCTGCCGCCTTCATTCTCCTCCATTTCCCTGATGGTTTCGCGGGCTTCCCGTCCGAGGACGGTGCTGTATGAGGCGGAAATCTTGTTGTTGTAGCTTTGCTTCAGGTCCGGATTGCCTGCAGAGACCCTGTACAGGTTGCTGTTGTTCAGCTTAGGGCGCACCTGCTCCACCGAGGGCGTTCCGCTCGAGCCGGAGTAAGAGAAATTCCAGTGGTTCAGCTGTGATTTGTTCGCGAGCCTGAGGCTGGGACGCAGGCTGTTGAAGCGCCGGGCCCAGCTGTCGCTTTCCGGGAAATCGTCCGACCTGTTGATGCC
>CADAFW010000090.1 GCA_902787295.1 uncultured Bacteroidia bacterium | reverse complement strand
TTCAGCACGGGCAGCATCCGGGATGAATTGGGACGCTGACCATATCCGGAGGCATAGAGCGAGAAGCGGTCGTTGCCCCTGCCGTATTGGAAACGCATGTTCGGTGTGACGAACCAATTCCATTCACCCTTACCGGTATAATCCTCTATGCCGAAACTCTTGGAGTACGTCTCGTTCATGATACCCGATACCCGGCCGCCGAACGTAAACCAACTGTCCTCCCCAAACTTATATTGGGCGGTAACGTCATATAGTTGATTCAGATAATGGTTGTTGCTCACGGAACTGTAGTAGTCGTTTCTGCCGTTCGCATCAAACGCATCGCGGTTGTTGTTATGCTTGGCCCAGCCCAGTTCGGCCTTGGCAGAAAGCGTCCAGTTTTCGCCGATGGGTTCGGTATATTGAGCAGATCCGCCAAAACCATAAGACTTGCTGCCCGACAGGTAACGCATGGCGTACGAGTTCAATCCTCCCGCTGTTTTCAGGACAGACGATTCATTGCTCTCTCCGTCAGCAGCACCAAAATTGCCATTGAAATCAAAGCGCAGGTTCCTGTTCTTCTTCCCGCCTAACTCCCGGAAAGTAACATCGGCTCCAAGCCCGGTATTATTGCTCGAGGACAATCTGTGGGAAGTATTATCCGAACTGTTCACGAATGATCCACTCCTATAGGTCTCCGAGGACCCGGTTCCCGTCTCATCAATCTTGTTAAAGCGGAATGACGGGGTGAGATGGAACCACACCTTTCCTTTCTCCTTCTTGAATTCCACGTTGGTATTGAGGGCGTTGGCAAACTGCTTGCCGCTGTTCTCGGTAGATGAGTTTAGATTGCCATCATCCTGAAAGGTTGTCCTTTCCGTCCGGGAACCGGAATCCGTGTCCGTGTATTTATAATTCGCACTGACCGTGGTCTCCACATCTTTTATCCGGGACGTGTTGTAATTCACTCCCGCTTGGGCAGCCGTCGAGAGTCCCTGGTCCAAAGATGAGCGTTCTCCCTCGTCGTCAACGATAATCATCACGACATTCGAATCATCGACATTCTGTCCATTTGCAATTACCGTCAACTGATCTTTCTCCGTATAAGCCGATACAAGGGCATTTCCGCCCCAGAGCAGTCCCCGGTTATCCTGGAGCGGATTGTCACCGTCCTGACCGCTGATTGTAGTCCCACCTTTAACTCCCACGTTGCCGAACCAGCCTTTCTCATACTCTTTCTTCAGTGCCACATCCAACACCTTCTCCCTGCTGCCGTCCTGGACGCCGGATGTCCGGGTGGCTTCCGACTCCCGGTCGATGACTCGGATCTTGTCCACCACTGCTGCAGGCAAGTTGTTCAAGGCCGTGCTATGGTCACCGAAGAAGAAGGTGCGTCCGCCCACGGTGAGTTTATCGATTTCCTCCCCGTTGAACTTCACCGTACCATCATCGGTGATTTCCATACCCGGCATCCGCTGGAGCAGATCCTTCAGCATCGCATTGGCTCCGACCCGGAATGAAGAAGCGTTGAACTCCACGGTGTCTTTTTTTACTACGATGGGATTGCCCACATCAGTGACCACCGCAGCCTGAAGGAACTGCTCGTCCACCTGCAGCCGGATGGTGCCCAGATCCACCTTTTCCTCACGGAAGAAGCGTTCCGTCACGAAAGGCTTATAGCCCATCATTTCCACGTGAAAGACATAGCTCCCAAACGGGACCTCATCCAGTTTTGCTTCACCCTTCGCGTCCGTCAGCGTGAAATTCGTGATCGTGGTATCTTTTGACGGAATGACATAGACCGAGGCGAATGAAATCGGTTCATTGGTCAGTGAATCCAGAACCGTGGTCTTGATTTCACTCATACGCTCTTTGAGCATGTTTTCGTTAAAAATGTACACCTGTGCATGTGCAGCAGATCCAACACACAAGGACATAATGAAGGCTGACAAGAATCTTCTCGTCATCATAACAGTCTTATTTTAAGGGAATTACTTTATTTTGCCCTCGCGGGTGCCGTACGTTTTTTTGTGGTGATTACGATTACGCCAATGTTCTCTCCATATTTTCTTTGCTCAGGCGAACCATCCTTGATTACGGTTATATTATCAATATCAAGAGGGGAAATGGAGTTGAAGGCCGAAGCCGTTTCATGCGGAACACCGTCGATAACATAGACTATTTGCCTTTTGGCAGGGTTGATGATCCTGACCGTGGAATCGATGGGAGCCAGGGGCTCCAGCGACTTGAATGACCCCGTGACAGAAAGCACCGATTGCCATGTGGTGATGGCATGGACAGTAATGGCATTTCGCCCGGAGCCCTTTGTGGTAATCTTGTAGTCCCGGATGGTCTTGTCCTTGAGTTGGGAGCCGTCGAAATTCTCCACGGTTTCATTGTCGATGATATAAATGGTCTGCTGGGCAGACAGCGTCCATACGCCGGCTAACAGGCAGATGGAAAGAAGCAGTATTTTTTTCATGACTGATCTTATTTCTGGTTCAATGATACTAGATTAAAGGACTCGCCTCCATCCAGAGGTGTGAGGATGTACGAGGCGGTGTGCCCATCGGGGAAATGGGCAGTCATCACAAACCCGTCCCCGACGGGCTTGAATTCCAGATTGTCGGCTTCCGCCGGATTGAAGTTGGAAACAAAGGCTATTTGCTTGATTAATTCGGTATAGTCATCCTGCGGCGCAGCCGGTAAAGCGGGACTCGCCGGCTTGCCCGTAAGCAAGACCACGGCGGCAACGGCAGCGGCCACACCGGCAAGTGAAAGACCCCAGGTAAAGAAAGGCCGCACCTGTGAAGGCCTGACTATCCGGTCATACTCATCTTCGGCTTCCGACAGATCAGGGAGTTCGATGGGCCTTACTGCCTGCATCATCTTATATACCGCCATCTCTTCCTCATCGGTAGGAGGCGTAGTGGCGAAGGAGGCGGCAAGCTCCTGCTCCTGTTCGCAGGTGGTTTCTGCGTCCAGATACAATCTGATCAAATCTTTCCGGTCCATTGTATTACTTCGTGTTAAAGGTTTTCATCAATTCTTGTCGTGCGGCCGATATGGAGGTTTTTACCCCGCCCTTTGTTCTTCCGGTGATGGCGGCAATCTCATCCAGGGAGAGTCCGGTGGCACGTAATTGCAGCAGCCGCTTCGTTCCGGCAGGAAGTCGTTCCAGCGCCTTGTTGGCTATCCTTTCGACCTCGGATTGCTCTATCAGCGAGGAAGCATCCCTGCCATCCGACAACCATTCCGGATACACCCCGCTTCTCATGGGGCCTTTCTTGCGCCAAAGCGAAATGCAACTGTTCTTGGCAGAAGATACAGCCCAGGCCTCGGCACTGCGGATCTGTACGCCGTCACGCCTTGCCATCCAAAGCCGCAGCAGCACATCCTGCACCACGTCCTCCGGATCTCCGTCCAACCTTGATGTGCGAAAAAATTTCTGCGCCGTCGCCAGGACTTTGGGTCTTATCTCTGTGAGTTCTATTTCAAGCGTTTTGTCCATACTTCACAGAAATAGACGCAAAAACCGTAGATGGTCAAGAGAAAAGAGCTACTTTTTCAGATACCCGTGCCTCACCAGATCCTCCCTGCTATGGACCGGATTGGTGTATCCGTCGGCAATCACGAAAAGATTGTCTGCCACGGATGAGATAGCGTCGTAGTTATGGTCCGTTACGATGATGCCGTGGTCCCTGCTGCGCTCCCGGATCAGCGCCTTGACCTCATCGATGCTCACGGGATCGACCTGCGTAAACGGCTCGTCCAGGATATAGAACTGTGCATCGCTCATCAGCACCAGATACAATTCCGCCAGTCGCGCTTCGCCTCCGGAGAGTTCGTAGATGGGAGAATTGTAATGCCGGGAATACTTTGGAACTCTGTTTACGAAAGCCCAGTAATCCACTCCGTAAAGCTCAAAGGCCCGGTGGAGCTGCATCCCGTCCGGAATCAGGCGTCCCTGCGGCATGTACTTGATAAATCGGCCGATCTCTTGCCTGTCTATGGGCTTTTCATCTATGCTGACCATGACGTTCTCCACCCGGAGTCCCCCCATAAGTCCACGGAACATGCAGGACTTGCCGGCACCGTTCCGGCCCAGGAGACCAGTGACCGTTCCTGTTTCGGAGGTGATATACCCACCGCTCAGGACCGTCTTCTCGCCGAACCGGACAACGACACTGTCCACTATGAGTCTATGCCTGTCCATGGATCATATACATTATGGCCATAAGGGCTGCAAGTGCCAGAAAGTCAATCAGGACGGTACTGATTACCAGTCTCCGGGGCGAGAGTCCAAGGTTGATGTAGAAAAAGACGGCGTCCCGGTCCCGGAATAGCTTGACCAGGAACAGGATTATGGCCGTCAGCGCCGCTTTCAGGATGAAGGCATCCACCATGAACGCGTAGGAAAAACGGCCGGACTGGAATCCTGCGCACATCAGGTTGTACACGGCCCCTGTCAGGAAAAGGACTTTCCCATAGTTCCAAGTAACTGATATGCGGTCCCGGAGGGTCATTCTTTTGCATTGTGGATCAGCCGTTTTTTGCAAGAAATGAGCCAAAAAGCCCGGCAGAAACTCTCTGCCGGGCTTTTGCTTCAGTATGCCGTTCAGGCCTTACTTGATCATATAGCGGATACGGACCTTCACGCAGCGGTTAAGCTTGGCGTTGAGGCCGCGGGTGCTCGGGTCGTTCACGGTCCGGATGTCTCCCTTGTTGTTGTAGATGAACGACTGGGAGCGGGCATAGCGCATACGCGGGTCGGATGTCAGCCAGGTGATGACCGTACCGGCGCGGTTGTCTGCCAGGGCGGAGTTGCGCTCCAGACCCACGCGGTTGGCATCAGCCCCGGAGTAGTTGTCCTGGCTCGTCGCCAGACCGTCTGCCTGGATGAGCAGAATGGCGCCGCGGTCCAGGATGTCCCGGATTTTCTCCACGGTCTCCGCGTCGGTGAAGCGTGAGATATATCCCTCGTTGGAGTACAGGGCGGCGTATACGTCGGCAAAGCTTACCAGCTCGTCGGCTGCATCGACGTCCATATACTTCCTGACGGTTTCGAGGCCGGAATGGGCATTCAGTCCGAAAGACTGGCTTTCTGTGTAGTTGTCTCCGCTGAGGAGCTGCTGGCGCAGGGTGGCATCGTCGATGCGGTACTGCCAGAGATGGAGGCCGTCGTCGATCGGAGCATAGCAGAATCCTGCCTTGTCGGCGAAAGCCTTCATGTCCGCCTTGTCCAGGCTGAGCGAGAGCGGCAGGTCGTCCCGCATCTCATATCCGCGCGGCACGAAGTCGATGGCGAAATCGCGGTTGGCCCGTTCTGTAGGCAGGTCCACCGCTTTTGTCATCGACTCATCGGAATATTGCTTCTGCGTGAAGATACCGCCGGCGAGGTAGTCTATGGCGTTGACCTCCGCTCCGGGGACGAGCGGGGCGTCGTTGCGGCCAGAGTAATTGTTAGGATAGAATACGAAGAAGGTCAGCGTGCCGTTGCGGACCGGACGTTCCTTCTCTTCCTCCTTCACCTTGAGGATGGTTTTCGCGGTCTCCTTGTATTCCCGCTCGCGGATGGTGCTGGTTCCACGGCGCCAGCCGTTGTTTCCATTCTTGCCCAGATAGAACGTGAGACCGACGTTGAGGCCAAGGTTCGCGTCTATGTGCTTGGCCGCGTGATCCGCCTGGCCGTATTCGAGGTCGAAGTTGGTCTGGTACAGCAGCGCCCGGGCCTTGATGTCCAAGGACATCCGCTTGGCCTGGGTGAAGAACTGGCTGTACTGGAGCTCGAAATGGGCGCTCAGTTCATTGTCGGAGCCGTAGCTGTGTTCATACCCCAGGTGATGGACAGCTCCGATGCCCGCGGCGGCCAGCAACTGCCCCATATGGTCCTTCACGCCATAGCCTTCATAGCCGTAGTAAAGCCGGGTCAGGTTTATGATGGCGGAGCCGCCGAGGTCCCACCATCCGGTCTTCATCTTGCGGTATCCGGGGTTCCCTTCAATCCAGTCACCGTAGCCGTAGTGGCCGGTCTTGTACTCCGTGTAGCCTCTCGAATCGGAGCAGATGAATTCGGCCTTCAGGGCCAGCCAGGGCATGAACCATTTTCCGAAGCCGATGCTGAAATCGGGCGAGATGGTTCCCGAGAAGGGGCCGTCATTGGAATAATCGCCCCTGAAGGTATGGGCGCCGGCCGTCCCGAATACGAACCAGTCCTGGCGGAAGGGGTTGGAAACCACCTCGAAGGGATTCTGGCCGTCATTGACCACGATCACTTCTTTCGTGTTGGCGACCACAACGGAATCCCGGTACACTTCCCGGTAGTCCTTGTACTTGTCGTCCACCTGGGCAGCAAGAGGGAGTGCGGCGAGCAGCCCGGCTGCAACCCAAAGTCTGTTCAGTATCCTTTTCATAACAGGAAAATATTTATTGTTGTCTTTGTTCATATCGTTTCGTTTCCAAAGGTAATCTTCCGGTTGAAGACGGTTGCCCATATGATCCGCAAGTCCGTCCACGGGGACCAGTGGCGCAGATAGTAGCGGTTGATCCGGACCTTGTCGGGAAAGATTACCTCGTCGTTGTAACGGATGGGGTCGTCCACCGACGCCAGCAGCTCTTCCTCGTTCCGGTATTTCAGCGTGGCCGGGCCGGTGATGCCGGGCCGCAGCCGCAGGATTTCGCGGTCGTCGCCCGTGAGCGCAACATTCCATAGTTCGGGCAGTTCGTCCAGCTTGTTCCGACGCAGCCACGCTCCCAGGGGCGTCACGCGCGGGTCTCCGGCGCAGGTGATGGTATCTCCGGCCTGATTGCCTGTCATCGTCCGGAATTTCACCATGCGGAACGGTTTCCCGTCCTTGCCGATACGTTCCTGATGGAACAGCACCGGGCCGTCCGGCATCCGGATGCGGATCAACAGGGCGACCACCAGGAAAACCGGCGAGAGTGCCACCAGCCCCACAAAGGCGAGGATACGGTCGGACAGAAACTTCAGCATAGGCCTATTCCTTCTGTTTGCATTCTACCGCGAGGTAGTGGTCTTCCAAAGTCTGCAGTTCCCTGAAATCCGTGCCTTTCCGGCAGGAGGCCATGGATGGCTTGTTGTCCGTGGAGATGGTCGCCTGCATCCGGAGTCCGGTGCGGGCGCATATTCCGGCACAGGATGCCCAAATGGCCGTCCCGATGCCTTTGTCCTGCCACGCACGGTCCACCAGCAGGCCGGCGAAGGCCCTGCCGATGAAAAAGCACCGGAGGAAGAAATAGCCGACCATCGTGCCGTCGGGAGCATTGACTTTCATCATCAGGAAGGCCGGATTCCGGTACAGCCGCTCCAGCGTTTTCCGGTCGAAGGCGTGGGGATGGAACCAGGTCAGGTTGCTTTCGGGCTGGGCGGCGAGCAGCGCTTCCAATGCCGGCAGGTCCTCTTTCTCGAGGAGTGAGAACCGGCAGCCGGCCACGTCGACCTTGTCCAGGACGGAGGCGGCAGTGGCGTTCATCCGGCGGTAGCGGAGGCGGAAGAGCATGCCATTGGCACACTCGACTTGATTCCAGGCCCACGGGCACCGGCGTTTGAAGGCTACCAGCGCACGTATCATCTCAAAACCTCCCTGTAAAAGATGTCCAGGCACTGCCGGACATAGTTCTGTTCATAGCGGCCGGCGAGGTCACGGGCGGCGGCGGCCATCTCCCGGACCATTTCCGGTTGCTCAAGGAATTCTTTCATTGCCGCGTACAGCGCTTCCGGATCCTGGGCTGGCACAATCTTTCCGTTCTGCCCGTCCTTCACGATTTCGCGGGAGCCGTTGATGTCGGTCACAATGGACGAGAGTCCCATCGCGCCGGCCTCGATGACCACGTTAGGGAAGCCTTCGCGGCGGCTTGGATGGACCAGGGCGTCGGCGGCGGCATACCAGGGCCGGACATCGGCCTGCCATCCGTCGGAAAGATGTATGTGGTCGTCCCGGGTGATGATCTCCCTGGTTTCGTCCAGGATGGATTTTCCTTCGGGTTCCTCTATGCCGACGAGGAACAGGTGGACTTTCGGATACTCTTTTTCCAGCATCCGGAAGGCCTGGACGAGTTCGTCGATACCCTTGTCCCGGTCCAGCCTGCCGACGAAGATGAAGGCGAAGCCGTCGTCGGGGATTCTGTAGTAATTCCTGATGTCTGCCGCCTTTCGGCTCAAATTTTCCGTCCGGACGTAATGGTTCAGGTCGATTCCCCGCACGTTGCCGTTGCCCAGGACCCGGAGGGGTTTCCGGGTGATTCTGAAGCGGATGAGGTCGTCCCGTATGCCGATTCCTTCGGGAATCACGTGGGTGGCGCAGCAGGCGGTAAGACGGTCCGTCATCATCAGCAGACGTCGTTTCCAACCCTTTTCATAGGGGAAGATGAGGCCGGTGAAGGTATGGATGCGGACGGGGACGCGGGTCCATTTGGCGGCCATCATGGACAGAAGACCGGCTTTCGGGGTGATGGAATGGACCATGTCCGGACGTTCCTTCCGGAAGATGCGGATGAGTTCGAACAGGGATTTCAGGTCGCTGAAGGGCGCTATTTTCCGCGCCATGGGCACGGAGATGGTCCGGACTTTCTCCCGCTTGCGTATGTTTTCCAGTTCCGGCAGCGGCGAGGACAGGGCGATGGGCGATGATTTCGTAACGGGACGACAGGTCCCGGAGAAGACCGCGGCAGAACAGGTCCAGCGAGAGCGGGACCGTGGCGGTGCGTATGATCTTCTTCCTGTCAGCCATTCCCTAGAAGCGATAGACGAGTGCAATGCCGGTGCTTGTGGAGGCGGGGGCGACGGTTAATTGGGCGCCAGAAGGGGCGGAAACGGAGATGCTGGGCATCGACTCAGACGCCAGTGCGTCGAAGATACCGAAGGCCCAGATGCCGGCCATACCAATAAGTGCCGTGTTGCGGAGCTTCCGAAGACCTATTTCCTCGCTGTGGAAACTTTCCGGAGCGATGGTGCCTCCCTCTTTGCGCTGCTTGTAGTAAAGCGACCGGCAGTGGAAGGTGATGGCTGCGGCGCCCAGGGCGATCTCCGAGCCCAGGAGGGCTGCTCCCTTGAAGGTGTGGCCCTTGTAGATCTGGCCGGCGCCCGGAACGACAACGTTCATCAGGGCCGCCGCCGTCTTGCTGCGCTCATCGTGTCCGAATAGGTCGAATACGGCATCCGAATTCGTTTCGGAAACGGCGTACAACTGGTAATACTCGAAGTGTGGATCGCCGCCGGTGTTATAATCCACGGCGGAATGCA
>CADAFW010000089.1 GCA_902787295.1 uncultured Bacteroidia bacterium | reverse complement strand
GCTCCTTGAAGCCCTATTACAAGTCTTACAAGCGCATTTCGAGAGATAATGCGCGCGTTCTAGCTTCACTACCTGTCTTTTGCGCGCGTTTTTGGTAATTGTGCGCTCGTTCTAGCACCTCAATCCCTCATCCGCGCACGTTTCAGGCGAAAATGCGCGCGTCGGAGTACGTAATGCGGCGATTCGGGAGCGTTTTCGCCAAAAACACGCCCGAAATGGATGTGCGAAAGAGTTTTGGGAGCAAATCGTGGAAAAACGCGCCCGGATGCTTCGGAAGCAAGGCAAGGCCGCGGCCTCATGAGCGGCTGTCATGGAGCGTAGCGGAATGACTGGACGGTGGAGCGTAGCGGAATGACTGGACGGAGCGCCGATAAAACCCTGCATCAGCAGGGCCGCCCGGGCCGGGTATTTGGCGAAGACAAATACGGAAAGGCCTCGAGGGCGCAGGTGTAGCGAAGCGCTGGCGGTCCTCAGACCGCCCGGCGGAGACCGGGACGGAGCGCGAAGCGCGATGTCGGTAGGTCGGGAGCCGCGGGGGTGCGGGTAAGGGGGCAGCGTAGCTCGTGTGCTTGAGGGCCTCGCAGGTACCGCGGCCGACAGCCTTGAGCGGATCCTCGGCCACGCGGAACTTGATGCCCGTGGCATCGGTGAAGCGCTGCGCAATGCCGCGCAGGAGCGCACCGCCGCCGGCGAGCCAGATACCGTTCTCCACGATGTCCGAATAGAGCTCCGGCGGAGTCTGGTTGAGCACCTGCTGCACGGCCTCCTCGATCTTGCGGATGGTACCGTCGATGCAGTGCGCAATCTCCTGATAGGTAACCTCGGACTCGACGGGATGCGCAGTCACGATGTTCTTGCCCCTGATCACATACGGCTCGGGCTCCTCGACGTCGTCGGGAAGCTCGGCGAGCACGGAACCCACCTGGAACTTGATCTGTTCGGCGGTAGGCAGGCCCACCCTCACGCCGTGCTGGCGGCTGAGGTATTCGGCGATATCCTTGGTGATCTCGTTGCCCGCGACACGGATGCTGTTGGAAGCCACGATGCCGCCCAGCGAGATGACCGCGATCTCGGTGGTACCGCCACCGATGTCCACGACCATGTTGCCCTGCGGTGCGAGGACGTTGAGACCGATGCCGAGGGCGCTTGCCATAGGCTCGTATACGAGATAAACCTCCCTGCCGCCGGCATGCTCGGAAGAGTCACGCACGGCCCTGATCTCCACCGGGGTACTTCCCTTGGGAATGCCGATGACGAGCTTGTAGCTGGGGGTGAAAAGCTTGCTGTGGGCGCCGCTGGCCTTCTGGATGAAGCCCTTGATCATGAGTTCCGCGGCATTGAAATCCGCGATGACGCCGCTCACGAGAGGGCGCACCGTCTGGATGCCCGGATTCTCACGGCCTTCCATCAGCTGCGCAGCACGGCCGATGGCCATGAGCGCGCCGGTGCGGCTGTTGATGGCGACGATGCTCGGTTCGTCGAGCACCACCTTGTCGTTCTGGTAGATGACTGTATTGGCTGTGCCGAGGTCGATGGCCAGCTCATGTTTCAGTAATGGCATAGTCTGCTAAAAATTTGTGCAATAATAGCGAAATTCCCGCCAATCCCCAAATCTATCGTACAACCGTGGAGAAAACCTTTCCGCAGTGCGGCTCGTGGCTCACGCCCTGCAGTTCGAAGAGCTGCGGGACGGTCACGAAAGTGTATCCCTGCTCCTTCAGGGCGGGGATTATGGTCTTCAGCGCCTCCACCGTGGTCACGTTGCCCTTGAAGTCGTGAAGCAGCACGATAAGGCCGTCCTTGGCGTGGGAAAGCACCAGCTCGACCTTCTCCTCCGCAGTCATCCCGGACTGCCAGTCGTGCGGGCTGTAACCGGCGATGAAGGTCTTGTCTATCACCTCGTGCATCAGCGGGCAGGTGTCTATGTACGGGGGACGGAAATAGTCCGGAGCCTTGCCGAGATAGGTCTCTATGAGGGCGTCGGTCACGGCCATCTCCGCCCGCATCTCCTCGACGGTCAGGGCGGGCATATGGGGATGGGTGGTGGTATGGCTCTCCACGTCGCAGCCGAGCGAAACGGCGCGCCGCATTATCTCCGCGGTTTCGCGGTTGATGTTGTAGCCTATCACGAAGAACGATGCGGGGATGCCGTTGGCCTCCAGCACGTCCAGGACGGCGGAAGTGGTCACGCTCGGGCCGTCGTCGAAAGAGAGGGCGATGTATTTCTGCCCCCTGCACACAAGTGCGGGGAGCAGGAATACGAGAAGCATCAAAAAGGTCTTTTTCATCGATACCGGCAGCGTCTGCTAATACTTGAAACTGGAGCCGCCCACGAACTCGCGCAGGAGCGAAGTCGGAGGGATGGACTTGTCGGAAACGGGAGTGAAATACTGAAGGAACTTCAGCAGCCTGTCCGCTTCGCTGTACTCGGAACAGTTCTTGGGCACCGTCGCGAGGATGTGCTCTGCGTGGGTGCGGAGCACGGCGAATTCCACCAGGTAAGCCGAATTGAAAAGCACGTCGGCAACCTCCTGGTAGGGATAGATCCACTTCACCTCGGCACGGCGCACGTTGGGCCAGTTGGCAATGGTCTCGCGGGCCGAGAACGCCCCCTTGTTGTAGTCGCGCACTATCCTCCGCAGGAGGCGGTTGTCGCTGGTAGGAATGCAGTTGTGGTCGTCCAGGGAGATGCTGGTGATGGCATTGATGAAGATATGGAACTTGCGCTCCTTCGGGACGAGGTCGGTGAGCTTCGGATTGAGGGCGTGGATGCCCTCGACGAGCAGGACGGTCTCCGGATCAAGCCTGAGCTTGCGGCCGTTGTATTCGCGTATGCCGGTGACGAAATTGTATTCCGGCACCTCGACCTCCTCGCCGTCCAGCAGACGCAGCACGTCCTTCTGCAGGGCATCGTGGTCCACGGTGTCGAAATTGTCGAAGTCGTAGCTGCCGTCCGGGAGGAGCGGAGTGTCCACGCGGTTCACGAAATAGTCGTCGGTGGAGAAGGACACCGGGCGCAGTCCGCAGGCCATCAGCTGGATGCTGAGCCGCTTGGTGACAGTGGTCTTGCCGGAGCTGCTCGGACCGGTGATGAGCACCAGGCGCACCTTGCGCTCGCTGTGGTAGAGCCGGTCTATCTGCTCGGCGATCTGCACGATCTTCTTCTCCTGCAGGGCCTCGGACACCTGGATGAGCTCACTGGCCCTGCCCTGGCTGCAGGCGACGTTCAGCTCGCCCACGTTGCTCAGGCGCATTATCTTGTTCCAGCGGAGGGTCTCGAGGAACACGTCGAAGGTCTTGGGCTGCTCGAAGAACGGAGCCATCTGCCCGGGATTATGGCGGTCGGGAACACGGAGGATGAAACCGTCGTGATAGGGCATCAGGGCCCAGGACTTCAGGTACCCGGTGCTCGGGACCAGCGCGTCATAGTACATGTCCGGAGTGCCGTCGAGGGAGTAGTAGCTCACATAGACGTTGCCGCCCGTTTCCAGCAGGCGCACCTTGTCCTCCTGGCCCAGGGCGCGGAAAAGGTCTATCGCCTCCCCCACCTGCACCTCGTGGCGGTGGAACGGCAGGTCCAGATCCACCAGCGCCTTCATCCGAGCCTCTATCTTCCCTATGACCCCGGCGTCCACGACGGCCCCGCCCGGCAGGCGCAGGTCGCAGTAGTAGCCCTTGGAGATGGGCCTGCGGAGATAGAGCTTGCAGCCCGGCCAGAGGTCGCTGCAGGCCTTCGAGAGAAGGAAGCAGAGCGAGCGGCAATAGGTGCTGCGGCCGCTGTACGAACGGTAGTCCAGGAATTCGACGTCGCGGTTGTTGAAGACGCGGAACTTCAGTCCCTGGAGCACGTTGTTCACCTTGGCGGCGAGAATGACGCACGGGCATTCGAACTTGAATGACGGGAGCATTTCGAGGAGGGTCGTTCCCTCCGTGAAATCAGCGTATGTGTCTGTATTCTTGCAATAGACCCTGACCATCTTGACGGTATTGTTTCAGGCTTGAATTATTGATACTCAGAAGATAAGAAGGAACATCCCGGCGGCGAAGGCGGCACCTGCGAGAGGGCCGGCCACGGGGATCCAGCTGTACCACCAGCCGCTGTCGCGCTTGCCCTTGATGGGAAGGACGGCGTGGGCGATGCGCGGGCCGAGGTCCCTGGCGGGGTTGATGGCATAGCCGGTGGCACCTCCGAGGGAGACACCGATGGCCATGATGAGCATAGTGACGGGGAAGGCACCACTGCTGCCGAGGCTGACGCCTGCCACGTTGCCTTCGGTGGCGAACATCAGGATGCAGAATACGAGGAGCCAGGTGCCCACGAACTCGCAGAAGAAGTTGCGCCAGGTGTTCTTTATGGCAGGCATGGTGCAGAAGGTCCCGAGCTTGGTGTCAGGATCCTCGGTGGCATCGTAATGGTCTTTGTAGAAGGCATATACGAGCGCAGCGCCGCAGAATGCGCCGAGCATCTGCGCAGCCACGTAGCCGGGTACCATGGCCCAGGGCAGCGAACCGGTCAGGGCGAGTGCGAGGGAGACTGCGGGATTGAGGTGGGCGCCGCTGGAAGGGCCGGCGACGAACACGCCCGCCATCACGGCAAGGCCCCATCCTATGATGATGGCCACCCATCCGGCACCCTGGCCTTTGGACTTGTTGAGGGCGTTGCAGGCGCACACGCCGTCGCCGAGGAGAATGAGAACGAGAGTTCCCAGGAATTCTGCAAGATATGGATTCATTTCGGTGTTATTTATTGATTATCATTTGTTTGTAAGTGTCCTGCGCATGGCGTCGGCCCATCCGGCCTTGGCGGCTGCGACCTTGTCCGCGGGGGCCTCCGGAGCGAAGGTGCGCTCCGCACGCCACTGACGCTTGACCTCGTCGAGGCCGCTCCAGAAACCGGTGGCGAGACCGGCGAGATAGGCGGCGCCGAGGGCGGTGGTCTCCGTGACCTCCGGCCTGATGACGGATGCGCCGAGGATGTCGGCCTGGAACTGCATCAAGAGATTGTTGCGGGAAGCGCCGCCGTCCACCTTGAGTTCCCCGAGCGGAACGCCGGCGTCCTTCTCCATCGCGCTGACTATGTCCATGGTCTGGAAAGCTATGCCTTCCAGGGCCGCACGCGCTATGTGGGCGGCGGTGGTGCCGCGTGTGATGCCGTTGATGCTGCCCTTGGCGTACTGGTCCCAGTAAGGGGCGCCGAGGCCGGTGAGGGCGGGCACGAAATAGACGCCGCCGTTATCCGGAACGCTTGCGGCGAGGGCTTCGATCTCGGAGGAGGACTTGATGATCCCAAGCCCGTCACGGAGCCACTGGACCACGCTGCCGGCCACGAAGATGCTGCCTTCCAGGGCATAGTTGACCTTGTCCCCTATCTTCCAGGCTATGGTGGTGAGCAGGTTGTTCTGCGAGGTGATGGGCTTCTCGCCCGTGTTCATGAGGAGGAAGCAGCCGGTGCCGTAGGTGTTCTTCACGCTGCCCGGCTCGGTGCACATCTGGCCGAAGAGGGCGGCCTGCTGGTCACCTGCGATGCCGGCCACGGCCACGGGAGCGCCGAAGAGCTCGGTCTTGCCGTACACCTCGGAGCTGGAACGCACCTCCGGCATCATAGAAGCCGGGATTCCGAGCAGCTGGAGCAGGTCCTTGTCCCACTGGAGCGTATGGATGTTGAACAGCATCGTGCGGGAGGCGTTGGTCACGTCGGTGATGTGCACCCCGCCGCCGGTGAGGTTCCAGACGAGCCAGGAATCCACGGTGCCGAAGCGCAGCTGTCCGGCTTCGGCCTTCTCGCGGGCGCCGGGGACGTTCTCGAGAATCCAGCGGATCTTGGTGCCGCTGAAATATGCGTCGATGATGAGGCCGGTCTTGCTGCGTATCATGTCCGTGAGGCCGGCCGCCTTGAGGGAATCGCAGTACGCCGAGGTCCTGCGGTCCTGCCAGACTATGGCATTGCAGACGGGCTTTCCGGTGGCTGCGTCCCATACTATGGTGGTTTCGCGCTGGTTGGTGATGCCTATCGCGGCGATGTCCTGACCGCCGAGGCCCAGGCTGGCCACGGCCTCCGTCATCACCGCATATTCGCTGGCCCAGATCTCCATGGGGTCGTGCTCGACCCAGCCGGGCTGCGGGAAGTGCTGGGTGAATTCCTTCTGGCAGACGGCCTTTGCCTCTCCGCTGCGGTTGAACACGATCGCGCGGGAACTGCTTGTGCCCTGATCGAGGGCGAGTACATATTCTTTCATTCTATCAGAATTTTGCTGAAACTGGTGTCAAGAGGAAGTGGAATCCGTACTCCCCGTAAGGGAGCAGGTATTCGCTGCGGGGAACGGCTCCCCAGCTGTTCTCGCAGCCGAGACCCATCTGCACCTTGTCCAGGAGCAGGTTGGTCAGATCGGAAGGAGCGACCTCGGTCATATGCATGTTGACCTTCTCCGGGCCCTCGTCGAGGGATTCGACGGTGTAGTGCAGGGCGGATGCGGAGAACGGAGCGTCGGCGGTGACCTCGAGCCCCCTGCCGGCGGCATCCAGCACGCGCCACCAGCGGATGTCGGTCTTGGTGCCGGTCTCCTGCGGGCGTATGTACTGATAAGGCTGCGAGCTGACGCTCTGGTCATATACGCCCATGAAGGCGCTCGCCTTGCGGTCGGAATAGTTCTCGCCGGGGCCGCGGCCGTAATAGACTATGCGTTCGAAATCCTTGGGCATCGGCAGCTGCATTCCGAAGCGGAACATTCCCGGGGCGTCTCCCCTGCCGGGAACGAGCTTCTCGGTGACCTCCACGGCACCGTTGCCGGAAATGACGTAAGCCATACGGAGGACGGCATCGACCTCCACCACGTCATATTCGGCGAAAACCCTGACCAGACCGCCCTCGGTGGCATAATCGAAGGAGCGAAGCTTGAAGGTAGGGTCGTGCCATACACGGTATTTGCGCTGGAGATTGGCACCGAAGTCGTTGTCGGTCGGGGCGCGCCAGAAATTGGGTCTGAGCGATGCACCGTCCAGCAGGAACCGCGTTCCGAGGGCCTCGTAGCCGCAGATGAACCCGGTGGAGCTGTCGAACTCAAGCTTGAAGTCCGGGCCGCTGACCGTCAGGCCGGCAATCCCATCGAGAGCCGACAGCTGAGGCTCCGCAGGGCCTGCTACGGCGGAAACAGCGGGCATCGCGGCCTCCTTGAGGGCGAGTTGCTGGCGGGCGACCACGCTACCCGCGGGAAGCAGGGCGCCGGCGCGCTTGCGCACGTATGTAAGATTGAGGAAGAATTCCTTTCCGCACCTGGTGCAGAGCGGGAGATCCACCGTCGCGTGCTGCTGAGGGCCGCAGTCGATCGA
>CADAFW010000088.1 GCA_902787295.1 uncultured Bacteroidia bacterium | reverse complement strand
TCCGGATCGGCGTAGTTGTAGTAGTACGTGTTGGGGTTGTCGTTGAAGAAGTCGTTCAGGGTCGCGAACACGTACTCGCCGTATGCATACTGGAGGAACACGTTGTTGAACTTGAACAGCTCGTTGTGGGTACCGATGGTGATGTTGTGGTTGCCCGCATAGATGGAGAAGTTGTCCGTGAGGGTGTAGGTGTCGGAATCCATCGAGTTGGCGCCGGAGGAGTACTCGGTACCGAGGTTGATGGTGATGTTGTCACGGATGTACATCGTGGCTCCTGCGTAACCCGGATCGCGGTGGTCGCGTACGAGGACCGCGGTGGCGCGGAGTTCGTTGGACATGTTGTTGCCTACGCGGGAGTTGAGCTCGGCCACGAAGGTGTTGGTCTTGTTGGCCTGCAGGTAAGCGGAGTTGTTGAAGGTGTAGGAGCTTGCACCTGCGCTGAACTTGTCCTGGTAGGAGTTCGCATACTGGTAGCGAAACATGAACTTGTTGGAATCGTTGATGTTCCAGTCGATGCGGGCGAGGATGTTGTAGGAGCGGTCGGCCTTCTGGTGGAGGCCGAAGGTCTCGGAGTAGTTGGGGTCGAGGCCGGTGCCGTAGGTGGCCTTGTACTTGGCGAGGATGGCCTCAGCCATGTTGGCGTCGAGGATCCTGCCGAGGTTCTGGCCGTTGTAGATCACGTCCTTGGCGAGCGGCTTGTTGCCGTAGCTGCCCTCGGAGGGGGAGAATACGGTAGGATAGGACTGGAAGTGGTAGTCCGCGCTGAGGAAGAAGAACAGTTTGTTCTTGACGATCGGCGCGCCCACGGTGAAGCCGTAGTTCTGGCTGCTCTCGTCGGTGTACTTGGTCCTCTCGGTCTGGTTGAAATACTGCTTAATCTGCTCAGGGGTACCGGCGGTGGTGCCGATGAAGTCCTGGTTGAAGTAGCGTGCATAGAACGAGCCCTTGACCTCGTTGGTACCGGACTTGGTGATGGCGTTGATGGCACCGCCGGTGAAGCCGGACTGGCGTACGTCGAACGGGGCGATGACGACCTGGATCTCCTCGATGGCGTCGAGGGAGATAGGGTTGGCGCCGGTCTGTCCGCCGTTGGTTCCGGAAGCCGCGAGACCGAAGGAGTCGTTGGCTACCGCACCGTCGATCTGGAAGGAGTTGTAGCGGTTGTTGGAACCGGCGAAGGAGATACCTCCGTTCTTGTTCACATTGGCCTGCGGAGTGTACTGGACGACGTCGTAGATGCTCCTGTCGATGGACGGGAGGTTATTGACCTGCGCGTTGCTGAAAGCGGAACCCGCACCGGTCTTGCTGGCATTGAACGAGCTCTCGCTGATGACCACGACGGCATCGAGCTCGGTGCTCGACTTCATGGTCGCGTCGAGTTCGTACGGCTCACCGAGCTTGAGGACAACGTCCGTGAACTCGATGGGGGTCATGCCGATGAACGAGATTTCGACCTTGTAGGGACCGCCGGTACGCATACCGTTGATGACATAGCGTCCTTCCGCGTTGGCGATCGCGAAATACTGGGTTCCCGAAGGAACGTGGACGGCGATGACGGCCGCTCCCGCGAGCGCCTCACCGCTTTCGTCGGTGATGATACCGTCCATGGAAGATGTGGTGACCTGCGCTACGGCGGTCACCGCAACAAGCAATGCTGACACTGTCAGCAAAAGACTTTTGAGCAATTTCTTCATATATGAATTCTTGAAGCTAAAATCACGCCTGCAAATTTAGGCATTAACATAAAGAAGTTATCAACAATTGGGTAAAGTTATCAACAATTAAGGTCTTCCGGGCTGTCTCAAAGCGGCCGCAAAGGTACATCTGTGAAATCAACGGTGCAAGAGATATTTTTATTTCCCGATATGTATTTTGTTTGTATCTTTGCACCCTGTATAACCCACGAGGAAGGATTTGTACCGCTTGCAACCTCGTCAAAAAATGCTAAAAGATGAACTACCTCTTTACGTCGGAGTCAGTCTCCGAAGGTCATCCCGACAAAGTCGCTGACCAGATTTCAGATGCAATCCTTGATGAATTCCTCCGCCAGGACCCCGAGTCCAAGGTGGCGTGCGAGACGTTCTGCACCGCAGGCCTCGTCGTCGTAGGAGGCGAAGTCAAGTCCGAACACGCATACGTCGACATCCAGGAAACGGTGCGCAAAGTGATCCGCAAGATAGGCTACACCAAGGCCGAATACGGATTTGACGCCGATTCCTGCGGCATCATCAGCACCATCCACGAGCAGAGCGCAGACATCAACCGCGGCGTCGAACGCGAAGAGCCCTCCGAGCAGGGCGCGGGCGACCAGGGCATGATGTTCGGATACGCCTGCCGCGACACCGAGGAGTACATGCCGCTCGCGCTGTCCCTCTCCCACGCCATCCTCCGCATCCTTTCCGACATACGCCGGGAGGAGAATTCCCCCATGCCCTACCTCCGTCCGGACGCCAAGGCGCAGTTCACGGTGGAATTCTCCGGCAAGCACAAGCCGCTCAGGGTGCACACCATCGTCCTCTCCACGCAGCACGACGAATTCGGCACCGACGCCGAGATGCACGCCCGCATAGAGAAGGACGTCCGCGAAATCGTCATCCCGCGCCTGGTCGCATCCCTGCCCGAGCGCACCGCAAAGCTCTTCGACGGCAGTTTCACGCTGCACGTCAACCCCACCGGCAAGTTCGTGATCGGAGGTCCCGCCGGCGACACCGGCCTCACCGGACGCAAGATCATCGTGGACACCTACGGCGGACGCGGAGCCCACGGCGGCGGCGCATTCTCCGGCAAGGACCCCAGCAAGGTGGACCGTTCCGCGGCATACGCAGCCCGCTGGCTCGCCAAGAATCTGGTGGCCGCAGGGGTGGCCGACGAATGCCTCGTGCAGCTCGCCTATGCCATCGGCGTGGCCAAGCCCGTCAGCATTTTCGTGGACACCTATAAGTCGGCCCACGTAAGCGCACCCGCAGGAAGCGGCATCAGCGAGGAGGGCGGAGAAGCCACGGACGCCTACATCGCATCGGTGATAGGAAGCCTGTTCGACCTCACTCCCGCAGCCATCGTGAAGCGCTTCGGACTCAAGGCGCCCATCTACGGTCCCACCGCCGCCTACGGCCATATGGGACGCAAGCCCTACGTCGAGGACGGTCTCCAGTTCTTCGGCTGGGAGAAGCTGGATGCAGTGCCCGTGCTCAAGGAAAAATTCGGTCTTTAGGATAATATGAAAGACACTTTCAGAACCGCACTGGCGGCGGCGCTGGCACTCGCCGTGCCTGCGCTGCTCGCCGTTTCCGCCCTCTCCGTCACAAGATGCAGCAGCGGCCCCAAGGCTCCGGCAGGCAGCTGGACCGCGGAGGAGTGCGCCCTGATAGACGGGGCGGATTCCGTGATGCGGGTGCTCACCGTCGCCGACTCGAGCGACCTCGCCGTACTCCGCACCAAATGCTCGGACTTCACAAATGACGACCTGAAGTCGGAGGAGTTCGCCAGGCTGTCGGCGCTCCTGCTCTCCACCGTCACCGACCCCTCGCAGGACGGCGTGGGAATAGCCGCCCCGCAGGTGGGATTATCCCGCAGGGTGGTGGCTGTGCAGAGGCTGGACAAGGAAGGCGAGCCGTTCGAGGTCTATCCGAACATCAGGATAAGCGGCGCCCGCGGCAACATGGAGCCGGGACCGGAAGGCTGCCTTTCGATTCCGGGAAAACGTGGCACCGTGCTCAGGCTCAGGGACATAGACATCAGCTATTCCCGGCCTGACCTGCCCGATACCACGGAAAGGATCCAAGGCTTCACGGCCGTGATCTTCCAGCACGAATGCGATCACCTTGACGGCGTGCTCTACACCGACAAGGCGACCGAAATTCACGAAACGACCGGGGACTGAGCCCCGGAAAACCCTAATAGAGATAGTACGGCATCGCGGCCATGCCTGCACCTACGTAGTGCATCGGCACGAGCAGGGCGATGAGGGAGGCCACGCTGCACACCACGGCTACGCCGGCGATGACCGCCACCGCGGTATGGCTTGCCCTGTCATACTCCCCTCCCGGCAACGCGATGTTTGACCGGACGAGGTAGCAGGTCCCTTCCCCATTGATGAAGAAATCCGCATAGTCACGGTTGGTGCGGGTATAGACATCGTGTCCGTACCACCCGCCCCAGGGATAATGGCGGTAGGGATATGCGGGGCCATAGACGGAAGTGGAGAACTCTTCATAGACGAGGATGGTCCCGTCCTTGCCGTCGGTGACCTCACGGGAAGGCGCGCCGTATGCGGCTACGATCTCCTGGTGGGTCTTGCCCACCCAGGCGTTGTTGAATTCAGCCTCCTTGGAGATATAGCCCGCAGGGGCGCAGGAGGACAATGAAACGGCGGCCAGCACGAGGCCGCAGATGATTCCGAATAAAGCTTTTCTTGTCATAATCAAAACGGTTTGACGGTGACGGAGTCGCCGTGACAAAGTTACTCGATGTTCCGGATATCCAAATTCCGCGCCATCGCCAGCGAGCGGCAGTGGCACTGGAGGAGAGCCGGGGTTCCGGGGGCGTCCGGACCGCCCGCGGCGTGCCAGTTGTGCATGCTGCCTCCCAGGCAGTTGCGCCATTCCCGGCAATCGGCGCAGGGGCCTTTCCGGGCCCAGTCGCGATGGCGGAAGGGCTGGAAGCGTTTCTCCCAGACTTCGTAGAAATCGTCTTCGTAGATGCTTCCCTGCGAGAAAAGGTCCCGGTCGATATTGGGGCAGGCACAGATCCGCCCGTCTATCAGGACCGAAGCGATATTGACTCCCGCGTGGCAGAAAAAGCGGTTGTCGCGCACCTTCTCCTCATAGGGGCCGAGGTAGTCCTCGCAGCTGAAAGTGACCTTCATCGGACCGCCTTCCGCGCGTTTGTCCACGATGAAATCCATCAGGGAGCGGAGTTCATCGGGCTGGAGGAGCATGTCGGGGTCGCCGGCCGCGCGGCCGATGGGGATGATGGTGAAAAGGCGCCACTGCCTGACGCCGAGGCCGGCGAGGATGCGGTGCAGCTCCGGGAGTTCGGCGAGGTTGCGCCGGTTCACGCAGGTGACCACGTCGAAGGCCAGCCGGGGATCGCGGGCGCAAAGGCCGATGGCCCTCAGGGCCCTTTCATAACTGCCTGAGTGGCCACGCATCCAGTCGTGGGAGGCTTCCAGCCCGTCCAGGCTGATGGTCACGGAGCGAAGGCCGGCGGCGGTGAGGCGCTCGTGTGCGGCCTCATCGAAGAACCATCCGTTGGACACGACGCCCCAGGCGAATCCGCGCCGGCTGATTTCCCGCCCGGCGGTCTCGATGTCGGGACGCAGCAGCGGTTCCCCGCCGGTGAGCACGACGATGAAGTCCTTGGGACGATGGTCGGCGGGAATGGTGTCGAGTGCGCGCAGGAAGTCTTCCAGGGGCATGTCCTTCTCCCGGCTCTGGACCGAGCAGTCGCTCCCGCAATGCCTGCAATGCAGGTTGCAGCGGGTCGTGCATTCCCAGAAGAGGTAGTTCAGCTCGTGGACTGCCACTTCGTTGTTGCGGAAAAGCCGGAAGACAAATGGGGTCATCGGTATGTAAATATAGGAAAAATCGGAATTATATCATCCCGCCTCGCCGGGTGCTGCGAATTATCTTCGCAAGGCAACGCCGGGTGAGCGTAGCGCATCTTCGCAAGACAATGCCCCGCAGGCAGGACCTGAAATGGGGGAAAACGGTCCCGCATGCGGGGCATCGCCTTGCTCCTGAAGGCGGTCCCCGGCTCATTCCGGGCAGACTGCTTCTGACGCGCGCACTTTCGCCGGAATCGCGCGCGAATGAGGGGTCGAGGAGCTGGAACGCGCGCACTTTCGCCGGAAACGCGCGCGAGAAGCAGGTCGCGACACTCCGGGGCGCGCACTTTTGCCGGAATCGCGCGCGAATGAGGGGTCGAGGAGCTGGAACGCGCGCATTTTCGCCGGAAACGCGCGCGAAAAACAGGTCGCGACACTCCGATGCGCGCATTATTGCCGGAGACGCGCGCGAATGAGGGGTCGAGGAGCTGGAACGCGCGCATTATTGCCGGAAACGCGCGCAGCGAGATTTGCGCGCAGCGAGATTTGCCTGACAGAGCGATTATTCCGAAAAATCAGTATATTTGCCCTGTAACAAAGAATTATTGCCCTATGAGGAAATGGCTGCATAATCTGCTGAAAGGCGCGTCACTTACCACGGCGCTCTTCATTTTCCAGGCCTGCTACGGTGTGCCCCAGCCGGCCCTGGAAGCGGAATGGGGAACGGCACCGATGAAGTTCTCCCTGGTGTCAGGCACGACCGGAGAGCCGCTGGAAGGGATTAAGATAAAGGAAAAGTCACGATTCAGCCGGGACGATGATCCGGGGCTCGGAGTCACCGGACCGGACGGCCGCTGCAGCGTGAGCATCCCGTACATCCGGAACGCCCAGGGCCCGTTCCTGGAATTCGAGGATCCGGCAGGCAACTATATGCCGAAGGACACCTCCCTCGCCGACCTGCGCGAGCGGGAAATCGTCATCCGGATGACCCCCAAGCAATAGAACGGCATGAAACGTCTTCTGCTCTGCGCCCTCCTGCTGACGAGCGCAATTGCCACCGCAGCGGCCCAGAATATGGAGGGCTACAACAGCCTTCCGCAATGGAAGCGCGGTTTCTCCATCGAAGCCGGAGCCGGAATGCAGCCCTTGCATATGTTTCTCCTCAACCGATGGGGAGAAGACGAATTTGCGGACAAGGGGCAGGACACAAATCCTCTGAAGTTGACCCGCCAGATTCCGTCGTTCAGCCTGTC
>CADAFW010000087.1 GCA_902787295.1 uncultured Bacteroidia bacterium | reverse complement strand
CAGAAGGCGATGCGTCTCGGCGCCAAGGTGGTCAGCCTTTCCGACTCGGACGGCAGCATCCACGACCCTGAAGGACTGGATGAGGAGAAACTCGCTTACGTCTTCAACCTCAAGAACGTACGCCGCGGCCGAATCAAGGAGTATGCAAGCAAATACCCGAACGCAATCTACCTCGAGGGCCAGCGTCCCTGGAGCATCCCCTGCGACATCGCGATGCCTTGCGCAACCCAGAACGAGATAGAGGAAGCCGACGCCAGGGCACTCGTTGCCAACGGCTGCTGGTGCGTCGCCGAAGGTGCGAACATGCCTTCCACCCCGGAGGCCATCAAGATCTTCCAGGACAACAAGCTGCTCTACTCCCCCGGCAAGGCTTCGAACGCCGGCGGCGTGGCCACTTCCGGACTCGAGATGACGCAGAACAGCATGCGCCTCAAGTGGACCGCGGAAGAGGTCGATGAAAGGCTGCAGCGCATCATGGCCGACATCCACGACGCCTGCATCAAGTACGGCACCGAGGCCGACGGCTACATCAACTACGTCAAGGGAGCCAACATCGCCGGCTTCATCAAAGTCGCCGACGCAATGGAGGCGCAGGGCGCGGTATAACCGCTGCCACGCAACAGAAAGCGCCCCGGGTTGGCCTTGACGGCACCCGGGGCGCTTTCGTAATCCTGCGCACTACCGCTTGTTATACTCCTCCAGCGCCTTCTCCAGCACCAGCAGGGCGCGCTTGAGCTCGGGTTTCCTGAGGATATAGGCAAGGCGGACCTGGTCGCGGCCGAGTTCCGGATCGGAATAGAAGCCGGCGGCCGGAGCCATCATGATCGTCTCACCCGCGCAGCCGTCCTCCGTCGCCTCGTCCTTGTAGCAGAAGTCCGTGAGGCACCAGGCGCAGAACTTCGCCGCATCGTCCACTGGCAGTTTCACGACCGTGTAGAACGCACCCATAGGAATGGGGGTATAGCAGCCGGGGATGCGGTTCACGCCGTCGATGAGGCACTTCCTGCGCTCGACATACTCCTCATACATTTCGCGCGAATACTGCTCCGTTCCCTCGATGGAGGCTTCGGCTATGAGCTGGCCGATGAGCGGCGGAGAAAGGCGCGCCTGGCAGAACTTCATCACCGTCCTGCGCACCGCCTCGTTCTTCGTGATGAGCGCCCCGATGCGCGTGCCGCACTCGCTGTAACGCTTTGACACAGAATCGATAAGCACAACATTCTGCTCAATCCCCTCCAGGTGCATCGCGGAGATGTACGGAGAGCCCGTGTAGATGAATTCGCGGTACACCTCGTCGCTGAAGAGGAAGAGGTTGTACTTCTTCACCAGGTCGCGGATCTGGTTCATCTCGTGCTGGGTATAGAGGTAGCCCGTCGGGTTGTTGGGATTGCAGATGAGGATGGCCTTCGTGCGCTCGTTGATGAGTTCCTCGAACTTCTCCACCTTGGGCAGGCAGAAACCCTCGTCGATGGTGGTCGCGATGGTCCTGATCACCGCGCCGGCGGAGATCGCGAAGGACATATAGTTGGCGTACGCAGGCTCCGGGACGATGATCTCGTCGCCCGGATTGAGGCAGCTCATGAATGCGAACAGCACCGCCTCGGAGCCGCCCGTGGTGATGATGATCTCGTCCGGGGTGAGCTTGATCTGGTAGCGCTCATAGTAGTTCACGAGCGCCTCGCGCAACGAGCGGAAGCCCTGCGACGGGCTGTATTCCAGCACCTTGCGGTCAATGTGCTTGAGCACGTCGAGCGCCTTCTGCGGCGTAGGCAGGTCGGGCTGGCCGATGTTCAGGCGGTAGATCTTCACTCCCCTCTCCTCGGCGGCGTCCGCCAGCGGGGCGAGCATACGGATGGGCGATGCAGGCATCTGCAGGCCGCGGTCCGATATCCTAAGTTTATCTGGCATATTGCAATTCCGGTTAATGTTCCGTAAAGATAACAAAAAACAAGAAAGGTCACGCAATCGCTGCGTGGCCTTTCTGCATGCGGGAGGGATTCCGCCCTCCGGCACTGGGTTTGGTTTTATTTATCTACACGTATAATCATTCCGCTCTGCGGATATTGATTTTAATAGTTTCCGGATGTTCTTCGGCAAATTTCCCGCGGTCGTCCACGACGAGGGCGAGATAGCCGCCGGCTCCGGCACCGGTCATCTTCCAGGCGAGCACCCCCGGCATTGCGGAGTAGCGCCCGATATAGTCAGGCACGGTCCCCTGGACCATACCCGGGAACATCGCCACCTGCGCCGCGAAGGAAGCCTTGTATGCCGCCGCGAAGGCGGGCAGGTCCTTTGCGAGGATGGCGTTCCAGCAGGCCTCGGCCGCATCCGCGAGGGCGCGCACCTTGGTCTCGTTCACGTCCTTGCCTCCTACCACAGAGCAACGGGGCGGGCGCGGGTCCATGGGCACGAGCACCAGATGGCTCTCCAGCCAGTCCAGCACGCTGGCATCCTCGCAGGTCTCGATCTTCTCCGGCCAGAAGTGATTGTTGTAGTAGTGCCGGGCAAGACCGGGAACGCAGATGCCGATGGCGTCCTGCGCGCCGCTGATGATGCCGTCCTCCCTCTCCGGATGGTTCTCCACGCAGAAGACCATCCTCGCGAGCATCTCCGGATCCATCTTGGGCAGCTTCACCGGCCAGTACTTCTGGATGATCTTGCGGGTGGAGGTGCTGAGGCCGCAGCGGTCGCGGATCTCGAAATCCGGCAGCACGGAGACGGTCAGCGCCCACCCCGGCGCATACATGCTCACATAAGGCTGGTCGATCCAGGTACCGGCGATGTCCACGCGCGTCGGAATACCGCTGGTGGCGGACTTGAGGTCGGTGCTGGAACGGGCCTGCAGGCCTTCGGCGGGAGTGCGCTTGAGCACCACGTACTCAATGCCCCTCTCCTCGCAGAAACGGCGTTTGATGTCGTTGGAGCCGTCTTCGTTCACGACGAAGATGTCCGGCTTCACCATATCCACGGTGGGGATGAAATCCATTATGCCGCTGCCTGCGTTGATGTAGGCGTCCTTCACGTATCTTATGCTCTTCACCATGAACAGGCGCTCCTGCTCGGGGTAAAGGGTCCTGTGGTTCTTATAGTGCAGGATGGTCTCGTCCGACCCGATCCCAACGTAGAGATCGCCGAACGCGGCAGCCTGCTTGAAAAACTCCACGTGCCCGCTGTGAAGCAGATCATAGCAGCCGGACACGAATACCTTTTTCGTTCCCATAAGAGGACATTCGCCATAAAGTTCATGTTTTTTTTCGAAAGATGCAAATCAAAGGCTATTACGACTTTTTTTATTACCTTTACGAAGATTAACAACCGATTCTTTTATGAAGAAACTAATCCTGGTCCTCGCCGCCTGCACGATGGCATTCCTGACAGGCTGCACAGATCCCAACTATCAGATTGACGACAGGCATCCTGTCAATCAGGAGGTAAGGCTGTTCGAGAACGGCATCGACTTCCCCGTGGGCAGCACCATTCCCATCCATCTTTCCGACATCATCAAGATAGATGAAAGCGAGAACCCGCTGCTCAGGATGGATGCAAACGGCTATTATTCACTCCATTTCGGTTCCTCCGAACCCATCACGCGCAGCGTCTCCGTGCCGTCCGTGAGGCTCAGCTCCATAGCGGCCGACACCGACCTGCTGACGACATACGAGTTCCCTTCCGGAGAAGTCGGCACGTACAACCCCGCCTTCAGCGAGACCCTCACCCTGGATTCCGAGTATCCCTTCTCCTGGGAAACCGACATCCCCTCCGAGGTCGTCTCCATATCCGAGGTGACCGTTGAAAGCACGGTCGACCTGTTCCTCTCCTCCCCCGAAGGCGCCTACACCATCAAGCAGGGCAGCACCATAGTCTTCCCCGCCACGATGACCCTGACCACCGCCGACACCCGCATCTCCATCACCGACGGCCACACGGTCACCCTCCTGCAGGACGTCCACATCGACTACGGCTCAAATACCAGTTTCAGGCTCACCCTCACCCACATAGACACCGAGGGCTACTTCCAGCCCGGTACCGGCAAGGTTTCCATCAATGAGAACGTCCGCGTGACCGGTGCGGTCACGATCTCCGGCGCCGACTTCAACAGGATCCCAAGCGCCTTCGGAATCTACGCCAAGGTCAACGTCAGCGGCGCTGAAGTCAAGGAGCTCGTGGGCAGGTTCAACGTGACCGCCAGCACCAACACCGTCACCTACACCCTCGAGGGCGTTCCCGAAAGCCTCAGGAACAACGATATCATCCTCACGGATCCGAGCCTGAGCGTGACCATCTACAACGGCTCCCCGTTCAAGTTCACCGTCAATTCCAACATCACTGCGGACATCGACGGCATCAATTCCTACACGATGGACATCACCGACTTCGTGCTCGCCCCTGGCAAGAGCAACGTATTCTCCCTCCCGAAGGAAGACGCCAAGTACCTCACCCAGCAGGTCCCGCTCCGCTTCGTGATGGGCGCGACCTCCGCCATCAGCGACAGCAGCACGCCGGTCAGGGTATCGTCCGATGACGTATATACCTATTCCGTGGAATACGCGTTCGACGCTCCCCTCGCCTTCGACAGCGGCACCGACATCCACTACACGACCACCATCGAGGACGTAAAGGTCGACCTCGGCAACAGCTTCAAGGACAGCAACGTCGCATTCGCCTTCGACCTCATCAACACCCTCCCGTTCAACCTGGACGTCGATTGCTCCGTGGTGGATTCCGACGGCAAGCCTCTGGACGGAGTCATGATCAACAGCCCCGCCACCATCCCGGCCGGCAGCATCAGCTCCCCTTCCACCACCGCCATCAACCTGGACATGAGCTTCACCAACGCGTTCGGCGGTTTCATACCCCGCATCATGATGTTCTTCCACGGAACCGTCCCTGCTGAATACTCCGGCGTAGTATGGCACAAGGACCAGTACGTCAAGATCGAGAACGCATCCATCCACACCGGTCCCATCAGCTCCAAGTAACAATGAAAAAGACAGCTTCGACATATATGAAAAAACTACTGTACCTGGCTGCCGCACTGACGGTCGCGGCACTTCAGTCAGCCGTACCTGCCTCCGCGCAGACCCTCAAGAGCGCATACTTCCTGGACAACAACCAGTTCGCCTACAGGAGCAATCCCTCCCTGATGTCCGACCGCAGCCACCTGGGCGTCGTGCTTTCCAACATCTGGGTCAGCTCCGAGTCCACCCTCGGAATGTCCGACGTGCTGTTCCCCACCGCCTCCGGCCTCGTCACCGGATTCAACCCTGCCATCAGCAGCGAGCAGTTCCTCGGCCGCCTCAAGCCCCGCAGCGCCTTCAGCGTCGACGTGAGCGAGAACATTCTTTCCGTCAACACCCGCAGATACAGGAGCAACGGCAACTTCGAGGTCAACATGCGCGTCCTCGCAGACGGCAACCTGCCCTACGACATGTTCGCGTTCCTCAAGAACGGATCATCCGAGAGCGCCTACAACCTCGCCGGCCTCGGCTTCAATGCCAAGGTGCTGGCCGAAGTCGCCTACGGCACCTCCTTCCTCATCGGCGACTACGTGGCCGTCGGCTTCAGGCTCAAGGGCCTCTTCGGCCTCCAGAACCTCACCCTCACTGCCGACAAGGCCAACCTCACCGTCAACAGGAATATGGCGGAGGTGGATGCCGACGCGACCATCAGGGCCAGCGGCAAATACCTCAAGTACCAGGTCAATGACGGCGTGCTCGATCTCGACTCCTTCGACACCAACATGGCCTTCTGGGGACCTACGGGCTTCGGCGGCGCTCTCGATCTCGGAGTCACCGTGACCCCCATCGAGAACCTCTCCGTCAGCCTCGCGGTGATGGACATGGGAGCCATCTACTGGAAATACAACCTCGTCGCGAAGACCGCGCAGACGGTCACCTACACGGGAACCCAGGACATCAACCCGCTCAGCGAAGACGGCACCAACGGCATCAGGGACGAGATCGACGCCCAGCTGGAAAAGCTCAAGAAACTCCGGGACTTCAATGTCCAGAACCCTGAGAACGGCCTCGAGAGGCTTCCGTTCAGCGCCAACCTCGGAGCACGCTACGCATTCTTCGACGGCATCCTCTCGGTCGGCGCCCTCGCCTCCTTCAAGCACGGCGTCTATGTCAACACCTTCGACACCCGCCTCGGCGTCACCACCACCCCCATCAGGTGGTTCAGCCTCAGCGCCAATGCCGGCGTGGGCACCTACGGTCCCGTCTGGGGAAGCGCCCTTTCCTTCAACATCGGCCCGTTCCACTTCCACGGCGGAGTGGACGCGATGATAGGCAAGTACGCCAAGGTTTACAAGGGAATAGCCCCCATCGGCAAGTTCGGCATAGCCAGCAACTTCGGCCTGGTGATTTCCTTCGGAGAGTGGCACTAGGCCGGCTCGAAGCCGTTGTCTATGGCAGCCTGCACAGGGTTACCGTAGATGTGCCAGAAGATATCTCGCAGAGCGTCGCGGTCATAGCGGCGCTCTATTTTGCTGAGCTTGTGCTCGGTGTATTTCTTGAACGCCTCGAGGTCAGAAGGCAGGTATTTCACGCCCATATGGGCCGTGTGGCCGTTCATGAGGTCATAACCCATATAATTGGTCTTCCAGAGCTTGTAGCCCTGAATGATGCGCTTCGTGTACATCGCGCGGATGACCTTGTAGCGGTCGTTGCCGGTGTGGGCTGCGGCTTCGGCCATCTCCTCGTCGGAGAGCGGCTTGCCGATGGCGAGGTGGATGTGGCCCTTCTGCTGGCGAATGCCCGTCATGATGCTGTGGGTGTCCTCGTTCTTGCGCTTCTTGTAGGTG
>CADAFW010000086.1 GCA_902787295.1 uncultured Bacteroidia bacterium | reverse complement strand
CGGGTTTTGCGAGTTCGGGACACCAAAAAGGCTGCTTTTGGGGCACGTCAGGCGGGTTCTCCGGGTTTTGCGGGTTCGGTGGAGCGAAGGCGGCGGGAATGTGGTGGGAAGGTAAGGAGAAGGCGGGGGTAAGCAAGGAGAAAGCAGGGAGAAGGGAACCGACGGAACCAATGGTAAGCAGGACACCGCCGCCGGAGTGAACGCGATCCGGCGGCTACAGCGCGGGCGCTGCGGGGGGCTCTGCTGAAGGCCCTCCTCGCGCCCGGCTGTTGCCCGGTTTGCCCAACGGGGAGATGTTTCCCCGGTGTCGGATGGGCAAAAGTGCCTGTTTTGCCCAACGGGGATATGGTTTTCTGGGTTTGGTTGCCCGAAACCAGCCATTTCGGGCTGCTGTGCCGCCCATTATTTTTTATCCCGCAGTTTTTGTATCTTTGTACGATATATCGTTTGCAGAACGGGTGCGCGCGTGTGAATGACCCCACGCGAATCCGTGACGCAACCGTGACGCAGACATACGCAAATAAGAATATGGAACTCAGTGCAAAATACAATCCCTCAGAAGTAGAGGACAAGTGGTACGCCTATTGGCTCAAGAACAGGTGTTTCCATTCCGAACCGGACTCCCGCGAACCTTATACGGTCGTCATCCCGCCGCCTAACGTGACGGGCATACTCCACATGGGCCACGTGCTCAACAACACCCTCAACGACGTGCTCGTCCGCAAGGCGCGCATGGACGGCAAGAATGCCTGCTGGGTGCCGGGCACGGACCACGCCAGCATCGCCACCGAGAGCAAGGTCGTGGCACGCCTCAAGGAGCAGGGCATCAGCAAGGAAGACCTCACCCGCGAGGAATTCCTCAAGCACGCCTGGGCCTGGAAGGAGGAGCACGGCGGCATCATCCTGCAGCAGCTCCGCAAGCTCGGCGCCTCCTGCGACTGGGACCGCACCCGCTTCACGATGGAGCCGGAACTCACCGACGCCGTCATCGCCACCTTCTGCCACTTCTACAAGAAGGGCATGATCTACAGGGGAGTGCGCATGGTCAACTGGGACCCGGTGGCCCTCACCGCCATCTCCGACGACGAAGTCATCCACCGCGACACCCAGAGCCACTTCTACCACCTCCGTTATTTCATCAGCGACGGCAACGGCAATCCCACGGACAAGTTCCTGGTGATCGCCACCACCCGTCCGGAGACCATAATGGCCGATGCCGCCATCTGCGTCAATCCCAACGACGAACGCCACCACTGGCTCCGCGGCAAGAAGGTGCTCATCCCGCTCATCAACCGCGAGATCCCCGTCATCGAGGACGACTACGTGGAGATGGACTTCGGTACCGGCTGCCTCAAGGTCACCCCGGCTCACGACGTGCACGACTATGAGATAGGCCTGCGCCACAACCTTCCCGTGCTCGAGATAATGGACGACCACGGCCGGCTCAACGAGAAGGCGCAGATCCTCGTCGGCGAGGACCGCTTCGAGGCCCGCAAGAAGATCGTCAAGATGCTGGAGGAAGCCGGCAACCTCGTCAAGATAGAGGATTACGTCTCCCCGGTGGGCTACAGCGAGCGCACCGACGCCGTCATCGAGCCCAAGCTCAGCGCACAGTGGTTCCTGAAGATGGAAGACCTTGCCAAGATGGCCCTCGAATCCGTGGAGTCCGGCAAGATCAAGCTCATCCCCGACAAATACCGCAACACCTACCGCCACTGGATGGAGAACGCTCACGACTGGTGCATCTCCCGCCAGCTCTGGTGGGGACAGCGCATTCCCGCATACTACCTCCCGGACGGCAGCATAGTCGTGGAGGAGACCCCCGAGGCCGCCCTCAAAGCCGCCCAGGCCATAGATCCCGCCCTCACCGCAGCCGACCTCAGGCAGGATGAGGACGTGCTGGACACCTGGTTCTCCAGCTGGCTCTGGCCCATCAGCGTGTTCGACCCGAAGCGCCCCGGCCACCCGGACCACAAGCCCAACCGCGACCTCGCATACTACTATCCCACCAACGACCTCGTCACCGGCCCGGACATCATCTTCTTCTGGGTCGCCAGGATGATCATGGCGGGCAATGAGTTCATGAGCGACATCCCGTTCCGCAACGTCTACTTCACCGGCATCGTCCGCGACAAGCTCGGCCGCAAGATGAGCAAGACCCTCGGCAACAGCCCGGACCCGCTCGTCCTCATAGAGAAATACGGCGCCGACGCCGTCCGCCTCGGCATGCTGCTCTGTTCTTCCGCCGGCAACGACATCCTCTACGATGAGTCGCAGGTGGAGCAGGGACGCAACTTCTGCGGCAAGATCTGGAACTCCTGGCGCCTCGTCTCCGGATGGAGGGTGGATGACCGCGCGGAGCAGCCCGAATACGCAAGGCTGGCCGTCAAGTGGTTCGACAACCTCCTCTCCAGGACCATCGAGACCGTGGAGGACCACTACTCCAAATTCCGCATCAGCGACGCCCTGATGGCCATCTACAGGCTCTTCTGGGACGACTACTGCAGCTGGTACCTCGAGCTCGTGAAGCCGGCCTTCGGCATGGCTGTGGATATCCACACCTACGACGCCACCGTCACCTTCTTCGAGAAGCTCATCAAGCTCATCCACCCCGTGATGCCTTTCATCACCGAGGAACTCTGGCAGTCGATGGCCGAGCGCCAGCCGGGCGAGACCATAATGTTCGAGCGCACCCCGCACGCCGGTCCCTACGACGCCGCCTTCCTCGACGGATTCGAGACCGCAAGGCAGATCATCGTGGGCGTACGCGCCATCCGCTCGCAGAAGCAGATCAGCCCCAAGGACGCCCTCAAGGCCAAGGTCGAAGGCGGATTCCCGGAGGAACTCATGCCCATAGTGCAGCGCAGCGCCAACATCTCCGAGTTCGTCACGGAGGTCGGCAGCGCATCCACCGGCTTCATCGTCGGCACCGTCAAGGTCACCGTGCCCCTCGAAGGCTTCGTGAACACCGACGAGGAGAAGACCAAGCTGGAGGCCGAACTCGCATACCAGCGCAAGTTCCTCGCCGGCGTACGCGGCAAGCTGGGCAACGCCAACTTCGTGGCGCACGCACCGGAGGCCGTCGTGGCCAACGAGCGCAAGAAGGAAGCCGACGCCCTCGCCAGGATCGAGACCCTCGAGGCCTCCCTCGCGGCGCTCAAATAGCCGGCCCGAACGCGCAAGTAACTGCAGAATAACCAATTAAACCTTAATACAATGCTGACCTATCCACTTTTCATCGGCACCTGGGAGATTGTCATAATCGCCCTCGTCATCCTTCTCATCCTCGGCGGAAAGAAGATTCCTGAACTGATGAAGGGCCTCGGCAAGGGGGTCAAAAGTTTCAAGGAAGGCATCAGCGAGGTGGACGAGCAGGTCTCCGACATCAAGAAGGAGCTCGAAAAGCCCGCTGAGACCAAGAGCGAGGACGTCAAAAAGCAGGACTGATCCTTGGCTTCTTCCGGCACAGACGGTGAGATGACCTTCTGGGACCATCTCGACGAACTGAGGGGCAACCTTATCCGCTCGGTCGTGGCCATCTGCGTCTTCACGCTCGCCGGCCTCATATTCAAGGATGAGCTCTTCAGGATAGTCCTGGCGCCCACGCGCCCGGACTTCTGCGTCTACAGGCTGCTCGGCTGGGGCTTCTCCATGGACCTCGTGAACATAGAGGTCTCCGCCCAGTTCTTCGCCCACCTGAAGGCCTCGTTCGCGGCCGGACTGGTGCTGGCCTTCCCGTACGTCATCTACCAGCTCTGGAAGTTCATCGCGCCCGCCCTCTACGAGAACGAGACCCGTCCCGTACGCAGGGCTTTCCTCTTCTCGAGCATACTCTTCTACATAGGCGTGCTGGTGGGCTACTTCTTCGTCCTGCCCGTCTGCCTGCAGTTCTTCGTCAACTACTCCGTGAGCGACAGCATCGTGAACACCATCACCCTGGGTTCCTACATGTCGCTCTTCCTCTCGATGGTCGTGCTCATAGGCATAGTCTTCGAGTTCCCGACCGTCGTGGTGGTGCTCAGCCGCATAGGCGTGCTTTCCCGCACGACGCTGCGCAAGGGCCGCAAATATGCGCTGGTGGTCATCCTTGTCCTCGCGGCGCTCATCACGCCCTCCGACCCCTTCTCAATGCTGGTGCTAGCGGTCCCGCTCTACCTGCTTTACGAAATCTCAATCCTCTGTGCATCAGATAATTCCGAACAAGATGCCGACTGATAAGACTCCCAGGATCGCCGTCATTGGCGGCGCCAACATAGACCTCATCGCTTCCCCTTCGGGACGCTACGTGCCCAAGGATTCCAACCCCGGAAACGTGAACATGTCCTTCGGCGGAGTGGGCCGCAACATAGCCCACAACCTCAAGCTGCTCGGCTGCGACGTCAGGTTCGCCACCGTCTTCGGCGACGACGACTTCGCCGACGGCCTCCGCAAGAACTGCGACGAGATAGGCCTGGACACAAGCCTCTCCGAGCGGATCAGGGGAGCGCTGAGCTCCGTCTATGTCTGCATCAACGACGAGAACGGCGACCTCGTTTCCGCCGTCTCCCAGATGGAACTCATGGATTCGCTCACGCCCTCCTTCATCGAAGCGCGCATGGACGCTTTCAACGCCTGCGACGCCGTGGTCGTGGAGACCAACGTGCCCGCGGAGAGCATCGCGGCCCTGCTGGACGGCTGCAAGGTGCCGGTGTTCGCGGACACCGTGTCCACCGCCAAGGCCCAGCGCATACTCGCCGCCTTCGACGGCACCCGCCGCCTGCACACCCTCAAGATGAACCGCCTCGAAGCCGAGGAACTCACCGGGGTGGACATCAGCGGCCTCGCCGACCTCAAGCCCGCCACCGCCGCCCTGCACGACATGGGCGTGGACCATATATTCATAACTATGGGTTCGATGGGCGTCTATTACCACGACGCCGACTCCGGGATCCAGTGGCCCACGACCCCGGTCAAGATGGTCAGCAGCACCGGCGCCGGCGACGCCTTCCTCGCGGGGGTGGTGTTCGCCCACTGCCTGGGGAAAGGCCCGCAGGACGCCATCCGCTGCGCCCTCCGCGCATCCGCCCTCACGGTGCAGTGCGAAGGCGCGGTAAACCAATCATTAACAGCAGAATACGTACTTTCAGATGAATAAATACCTTAGCATATCACCGGAGGTTGCCGAAGCCCTTGCGGCAGGCAGGCCGGTAGTGGCCCTCGAGTCCACCATCATCTCCCACGGGATGCCGTACCCGCAGAACGTGCAGACGGCCCTCCGCGTGGAGCAGACCATACGCGACAACGGCGCAGTGCCCGCGACCATAGCCATCATCGGCGGCCGCCTCAAGGCAGGCCTCAGCAAGGATGAGATAGAGTACCTCGGCAAGAAGGGGCAGGCGGTCACCAAGGCCTCCCGCCGCGACCTGCCTGTGCTCGTGGCCAGGGGAGCGGACGGCGCGACCACCGTCGCCACCACGATGATCATAGCCGCGATGGCGGGCATCAAGGTCTTCGCCACCGGCGGCATCGGAGGCGTGCACCGCGGCGCAGAGACCACGATGGACATCTCCGCCGACCTGGAAGAACTCGCCCAGACGCCCGTGATGGTGGTCTGCGCGGGCGCCAAGGCCATCCTGGACCTCGGCCTCACGCTCGAATACCTCGAGACCAAGGGCGTGCCGGTGGTGGGCTTCGGCACCGACGAACTGCCAGCGTTCTATACGCGCCGGAGCGGCCTCGGAGTGGACTACCGCATAGACACGGAAGCCGCCCTCGCCGCCGCCTTCAAGGCCAAGCTGGACATGGGGCTGAAGGGCGGAATGCTCGTCGCCAACCCCATCCCTGAGGAGTATTCGATGGATCCGGACTATATCAACCGCGTCATCGACGACGCCGTGGCCGAAGCCGGGAAGCTGGGCATACACGGCAAGGCGGTGACCCCGTTCCTGCTCGCCAAGGTGGCCGAAATCACCGGCGGAGACAGCCTGGAGGCCAATATCCGCCTCGTGCTGAACAACGCCGCAGTGGCCGCCCGCACCGCGTCGCACCTTGCCGGACGCGACCTCTTCGTGCGGATGCTCCCGCCCACCGACGACCCCGCGGCCATCCCCGCGCTCTTCGCCGACGCCGGAGTGGAATACAACAAGCTGGACTGCATCAACTGGCCCGGTGCCTACCCGTACCGCCCCGAGGTGCGCTTCGCCATCGCCCACGACTGCGGCAACATCCTCCTGCATTGGAAGGTGAAGGAGCGCGGCGTGCTGGCCGCCGGCGGCAACGACAAGGACCACATGTGGGAAGACTCCTGCGTGGAGTTCTTTTGCGCCCCCGGCGCGGACGATACCTATATCAATCTGGAAACCAACTGCATAGGACGCATCTATTCCTGCATCGGCCCCAACCGCAGCGAGCGCACGTTCCTGCCCGATTCCGCCTACGCCGGCATAAAGCGCTGGGCCTCGCTCGGGAACGCCAGGATAGTGCCGGAGCGCGTGGGGGAGACCGAATGGGAGCTCGCCCTCGTCATCCCGGCGTCCACCTACGGCATCGACGACCTTGCAGGCAGGACCCTCAGGGGCAACTTCTACAAGTGCGGCGACAAGCTCAGCTTGCCGCATTTCGTGTCCTGGGGCGCCATCGGTACGGAGAAGCCCGACTTCCACCGGCCGGACTGGTTCGTGAAACTCAAGTTCGAGGGAGCGCCTGAAAAATGATCTCGGTCGATGACGTGACTGTCGCCTACGGCGGCTTCGTTCTCCTGGACAAGATTAACTTCCACATCAGCGAGTCCGACAAGATCGGTCTCGTGGGGAAGAACGGCGCCGGGAAATCGACCATACTC
>CADAFW010000085.1 GCA_902787295.1 uncultured Bacteroidia bacterium | reverse complement strand
AATTATGGCTAAAGAGAAAAAATTCATCACCTGTGACGGTAACCAGGCCGCGTCGAACATCGCATATCTTTTCAGCGAGCACGCGGCCATCTACCCTATCACGCCGTCATCGACCATGGCGGAGAACATTGACGAGTGGGCGGCCCACGGCAAGAAGAACCTTTGGGGCGAGACCGTCAAGGTAACCGAGATGCAGAGTGAGGCAGGTGCCGCCGGAGCCGTGCACGGTTCCCTCCAGGCAGGTGCCCTCACCACCACCTACACCGCATCCCAGGGACTTCTCCTCATGATCCCGAACATGTACAAGATCGCCGGCGAAATGCTGCCCGCAGTCTTCCACGTATCGGCCCGCGCGCTCGCATCGCACGCACTTTCAATCTTCGGCGACCATCAGGACGTGATGGCCTGCCGCCAGACCGGCTTCGCAATGCTCGCATCCGGCTCCGTCCAGGAAGCCCAGGACCTTGCGGCCGTATCCCATCTCTCAGCCATCAAGAGCAGCATCCCGTTCCTGCACTTCTTCGACGGTTTCCGCACCTCCCACGAGATCCAGAAGATCGAAGCCATAGACGAGGCCGACCTCAAGGAACTCGTGAGCACCAAGGCGCTGGAGAACTTCCGCGCACGTGCCCTCAACCCCGAGGCCCCCGTCACCCGCGGTACCGCGCAGAACGGCGACGTCTATTTCCAGGCGGTCGAATCCCGCAACCAGGCCTATGAGGCCGTTCCCGACATCGTGGCACGCTACATGGGCGAGATCGGCGAGCTCACCGGACGCCGCTACCGCCCGTTCGAGTACTACGGCGCCAAGGATGCAGAGAACATCATCATCGCCATGGGCTCCGTCACCGAGACCATCAAGGAGACCATCGACTACCTCGCAGCCCACGGACGCAAGTACGGCCTCGTGAGCGTACACCTCTACCGCCCGTTCTCCGAGAAGTACTTCCTCCGCGTCATCCCTAAGAGCGTGAAGAGGATCGCGGTCCTCGACCGCACCAAGGAGCCCGGCGCCCTCGGAGAGCCTCTCTACCTCGACGTGAAGGCCCTCTACCAGAACAAGGAGAACGCTCCCCTCGTCGTAGGCGGACGCTACGGCCTCTCCTCCAAGGACACCACTCCCGCCCAGATCGTCGCAGTGTTCGACAACCTCGAGCGCAAGGCCCCGAAGACCGATTTCACCATCGGCATCGTGGACGACGTCACCTTCAAGAGCCTCCCCGTCAAGGGCGAGATCAGCATCGTGAAGAAGGGCACCACCGAGTGCAAGTTCTACGGCCTCGGTTCCGACGGTACCGTCGGCGCCAACAAGAACAGCATCAAGATCATCGGTTCCCACACGGACCTCTACTGCCAGGCTTACTTCGACTACGACTCCAAGAAGTCCGGCGGCTACACCTGCTCGCACCTCAGGTTCGGCAAGAAGCCCATCAAGGCCCCCTACCTCGTGGGAACTCCCGACTTCGTGGCCTGCCACGTACCTTCATATCTTGAGAAATACGATGTCCTCAAGGGCATCAAGGAAGGCGGCAGCCTCCTGCTCAACTCCCTCTGGGACGAGAAGGAGACCCTCGAGCGCATCCCCGACTTCGTGAAGTCCGTGATCGGCCGCAAGCACATCAACCTCTACATCATCAACGCCACCAAGATCGCGGCAGAGATAGGCCTGGGCGGACGCACCAACACCATCCTCCAGAGCGCATTCTTCCGCATCTCCGGCATCATCCCCGTCGCCGACGCCGTCAAGTACATGAAGGACGCCGCGCTCAAGTCCTACGGCAAGAAGGGCGAGAACGTCGTCAACATGAACTATGCGGCCATCGACCGCGGAGGTGAGTACGTGAAGGTGGAGGTCCCCGCCGAGTGGGCTGACATCAGCGCCAAGTTCACCAACCCCAACGCCGCCCGCCTCGCGACCCCGTTCGTCAAGGAGATCGCCGACGTGGTCAACGCACAGGCCGGAGACACCCTCCCCGTCAGCGCGTTCATGCCTTATATGGACGGAACCATGCCCGCAGGCACCGCCGCATACGAGAAGCGCGGAGTTGCCGTCAACGTTCCCGTCTGGGACGCCGACAAGTGTATCCAGTGCAACACCTGTGCATTCGTCTGTCCTCACGCCGCCATCCGTCCGTTCATCCTCACGGAAGCCGAAGCGGCCGCCGTTCCCGCAGGCCTCAAGCTCGCTGACGGCAAGGCTACGCTGAAGGATTACAAGTACGCCATCTCCATTTCCGTCGCCGACTGTACCGGCTGCGGCAACTGCGTGGACGTCTGTCTCGCGAAGGAGAAGGCCCTCAAGATGGAGTCCTACCAGGAGAACACCGCGGAGCAGGCCAACTTCGACTACCTCAACGCAAAGGTCGGCTACAAGAAGCTCTTCGACCCGAAGAGCAACATGAAGAACGCCCAGTTCGCACAGCCTCTGTTCGAGTTCTCAGGCGCCTGCGCAGGTTGCGGCGAGACCCCGTACATCAAGAACATCACCCAGCTCTTCGGCGACCATATGATGATCGCGAACGCCACCGGATGCTCTTCCATCTACGGTGCTTCGTTCCCCGCATCCCCCTACACCACCGACGCCTGCGGACGCGGCCCGGCATGGCAGAACTCCCTCTTCGAGGACTTCTGCGAGTTCGGACTCGGAATGCATCTCGGAAGCGAGCGCCTGCGCGACACCGTCGCCTCCCTCATGGAGAAGGGCCTCAGCTGCGACTGCTGCAGCGACGGGATGAAGGAACTCTTCCGCAAGTGGCTCGACAACCGCGGAGACTATGCGGTGACCCGCGAGGTCAGCGACAAGCTCGTCCCGCTCATGGAAGAATGCAAGTGCGACGTCTGCAAGAGCCTCCTCAAGCTCAAGGCATACATCGCGGCACGCAGCCAGTGGATCTTCGGCGGAGACGGTGCAAGCTATGACATCGGCTACGGCGGACTCGACCACGTGCTCGCTTCCGGCGAAAACGTGAACATCCTCGTGCTCGATACCGAAGTCTACTCCAACACCGGCGGCCAGTCGTCCAAGGCCACCCCGGCCGGCGCCATCGCCAAATTCGCCGCTTCCGGCAAGAAGATCCGCAAGAAGGATCTCGGAATGATGGCCATCAGCTACGGCTACGTCTATGTGGCCCAGGTGGCTATGGGAGCCAGCCCCGTGCAGTACATGAACGCCATCAAGGAGGCTGAGGCATACGACGGACCGTCCCTCATCATCGCATACGCTCCTTGTATCAACCACGGCCTCAAGGCCGGAATGGGCCTCAGCCAGAAGGAGGAGAAACTCGCTGTGGAATGCGGCTACTGGCATCTGTACCGCTACAACCCCGCACTCGAGGAGCAGGGCAAGAATCCGTTCACGCTCGACAGCCGCGAGCCCGACTGGACCAAGTTCCAGGGCTTCCTCCAGGGCGAGGTGCGCTTCGCATCCCTCAGCAAGCTCTTCCCGGAAAGGGCCGCGGAACTCCTTGCCAAGACCGAGGAATTCGCGAAACTCCGTCTCGACACCTACAAGAGGCTTGCAGGGAAATAGGATTATTTGATCCGGATGTGGATCTCGCCGTCGGACACGGAGACTTCCGCATCCTTCCCGTCATCGACTTTCAGGAGCACCGGTTCAGCCGGTGCTTCTGTTTTTCTGACCACGACGGCATCCAGGCGCTCATACCAATATAATATCCTGCGCGCGTAGTCGAGGAAAAGCCGGCCGCGTTCCGTGAGGGTGACGCTGCCCCTGGCCCGGTCGAACAGGGGCTCCCCCACCGCAAGTTCCAGCTGCGCGATGTTCTGGCTCACGGCAGGCTGGCTCACGCCCAGGGAGCGGGCGGCATCGGTGAAACTGCCGCATTCGGCGACCTTCAGGAACACTCTCAGTCTGAAATCCTCTATCATAAAGCACGCGTTTTGTCCTGTAAAGATAGGAATTAAATAATATTTGAAAGATGGACCAATTTTTGTTGCAATATCATCTCCGGTCAAAGACCGGAAACGTGTACTCATGAAATTTTGATGAATATTTATTGTTTTTCATAAATAATTCTCTATATTTGCAATAGAACTTAACTTTTATCGCTATATTATTCATTAACAATACTGATGAAAAGATTCTTTTTGATCGCGGCAATGCTCATCGCGGCCGCAGCAGCCGGACAGGCACAGGAAATCCCCAACCTTCCCAATGATCCTGCCACCCGTGTCGGAAAACTCGACAACGGACTCACCTACTACATCCGTCACAACGGACTCCCCGAGAAACGTGCGGAGTTCTATCTGGCGACCAACGTGGGCGCCATCCAGGAGACCCCCGACCAGGACGGCCTCGCGCACTTCCTCGAGCACATGTGCTTCAACGGCACCAAGAACTTCCCCGGAAAGGGAATCCTCAACTGGCTTGAGAGCATAGGCGCAAGCTTCGGCGGCAACGTCAATGCGAGCACCGGCGTGGAGCAGACCATCTACCTGCTCAACAACATCCCCCTCATCCGCCCCACCGTGGTGGATACCTGCATCCTCATAATGCACGACTACTCCCATTTCGTCACCCTCGCCGAGGATGAGATCGACAAGGAGCGCGGAGTCATCCTCGAGGAGAAGAGGACCCGCAATACTGCCGGATGGCGCATGCACGAGCAGATGATGCCTTATCTCTACGGCGACACCAAGTACAACGGATGCACCATCATCGGCTCCGAGGAGAACCTCAAGACCTTCAAGCCGGAGAGCATCAGGAACTTCTACAAGACCTGGTACCGTCCCGACATGCAGGCCCTCATCGTGGTCGGCGACATCGACGTGGACGAGGTGGAGGCCAAGATCAAGAGCATCTTCGCCGACATCCCCGCAGCCGAGAACCCTCAGCAGAAGGCGGTCATTCCCCTTCCCAAGAACGAGGAACCCATCGCAGGCATCATCGCAGACCCCGAGAACAGCACCTTTGAAGTGGAGGTGATCTGGAAGAGCGACGCTATGCCCGAGCAGTACAACAGTACCCCCATCGGATTCACCACCGACATTGCCAAGGACATCGTCGGCACCATCATCAACGAGCGCCTGAACGATATCGCATCCGCGGCTGACGCTCCCTTCCTTGCAGGCAACTGCTTCATCGGCAACCTTTGCGAGACCACCGACATCCTGGAGGCCGGCGCAATGTTCAAGGACGGCGAGGCGCTTCCCGCCCTCAAGGCCCTGATGACCGAGATGGAGAAGGTGCGCAGGTTCGGATTCACCGACGGTGAGGTCGAGCGTGCCAAGGCCAACGTCCTCGCTTCCTACGAGAGCGCTGCCAACAAGGCAGACACCCGCAAGAACTCCGAGTTCGTGATGCCGATGATCTCCCATTTCTTCGACAACGAATCCTTCCTGGATCCCGCTACCGCCTACCAGCTCGCACAGCAGGTGATGCCGCAGATGCAGCCGGCAGTGCTGAACCAGATCGCATCCGCACTCATCACCCGCGAGAACATGATCGTCCTCTATGAAGGCACCGTCAAGGAAGGCCCCGGCGTACCCACCGAGGCACAGCTCCTGGAGGTCGTGAAGGGCGTGGAGAACGCCGACATCCAGCAGGCGGCCGGCGAGGAGATTCCCAGCTCCTTCCTCGACGCTTCCAAGCTCAAGGCCGGCAAGGTGAAGAAGACCGAGGCCTATGCCTATGGTTCCGAGATCCTCACCTTCAAGAACGGAGTCAAGGTCATCCTCCTCCCCAACGAGAACGAGAAGGACCGCATCAGGTTCGACATCGTCAAGAAGGGCGGAAAGAGCCTCATCACCGACGCCGACCTCTATTCCTTCGACGACAACGTCTGGAACCTCTACCTGCGCAATACCGGCGTGGCCGGATTCTCATCCACCACTACCGGCAAGATGCTCGCAGGCAAGAACCTCAGCGTCAATCCGTACATCGAGAAGTACACCCACGGAGTCAGCGGCTACAGCGCTCCCAAGGACATCGAGACCGCACTCCAGCTTCTCTACCTCATGTACACCGAGCCCCGCTTCGACGAGACCGAGTACAACCAGGGTATCTCACAGCTTAAGGCCGTCCTCCCCAACCTCGAGAACCAGCCCAGCTACAAGCTCCAGAAGGAACTCTACAAGACCCTCTACAACAGCCCGCGCGTGTTCATGATCAGCGAGGAGACCCTCGAAAAAGCCAACCTTGCAACTCTCGAGCGCGTCTACAGGAATCTCTTCAAGGATGTGAACGGCGCCGTGATGACGGTGGTCGGAGACTTCGACAAGAAGGAGATCCTCCCGCTCATCCGCAAGTATGTCGGTTCCCTCCCGAAGGGCAACAAGGTAACCACCTGGATGGACTGCGGAGACAACATCGTGAACGGCAAGGTGACCAACGACTTCAAGACCACGATGCAGACCCCCAAGGTCACCGTCGCACAGGTCTTCAAGAACAACAAGGCCTTCAGCATAGAGGACAAGGTCGCCAATGACGCCCTCTGCTACATCCTCAACATGGTCTATACCGAGACCCTCCGCGAGGATGAGGGCGGCACCTACGGCGCAAGCGTGTTCGGCGAGAACACGAAGGCTCCGGCCGCCATGGAGGTGATGCAGGTCGTCTTCGAGACCAACCCCGAATCCGCCGACAAGCTCCGCGAGCTCGCCCTCGACGGCATCCGCAAGATTGCCGAGAACGGTCCCACCGCCGAGATGTATGACAAGACCGTGAAGAACCTCGAGAAGAAGATTCCGGAGAGGAAGATCAACAACGGATACTGGGAGAATGCACTCCAGGAGTACTTCCTGCACGGAGTGGAGACAGTGGACAGCTACGAAGCTGCCGTGAAGGCCCTCACCCCGGACAAGGTCAAGGCAAAGGCCAAGGCATTCCTCGAGTCCGGCAACTTCGTCGAGCTCGTAATGAGGCC
>CADAFW010000084.1 GCA_902787295.1 uncultured Bacteroidia bacterium | reverse complement strand
TTCCACGCCGCAGGACCTGCCGGGATTCAAGCGCCTTCTCGGCGACGGCTCCGACTACGGGGTGCACTTCGAATATGCGGAGCAGCCCAGCCCCGACGGCCTCGCGCAGGCCTTCATCATAGGGGAGAAGTTCATCGGTGACGATGCGGCCTGCCTCGTGCTCGGCGACAACATCTTCTACGGCGCCGGATTCGTTCCCAAACTCGAAGAAGCCGTGAGGGCTGCCGAGGAGGATGCGAAGGCCACCGTTTTCGGCTACTGGGTGAGCGATCCCGAGCGTTACGGCGTGGCCGAATTCGACAAGGACGGAAACTGCCTCAGCATAGAGGAAAAGCCGAAGGAGCCCAAGTCCAATTATGCGGTCGTCGGCCTCTATTTCTATCCGAACAAGGTGGTCGAGGTGGCAAAGAACATAAAGCCGTCGGCGCGCGGAGAGCTCGAGATCACCACCGTGAACCAGACCTTCCTTGCTGACGGAGAACTCCGGGTGCAGACCCTGGGCCGGGGATTCGCCTGGCTGGACACCGGCACCCACGACAGCCTCGCCGAGGCCTCCATCTTCGTGGAGACCATTGAGAAGCGCACCGGCCTCAAGATCGCCTGCCTCGAGTCCATTGCCTTCGAGCAGGGATGGATAGATGCCGCGGAACTGCGCCGCATAGCCGCCCCCATGGCAAAGAACCAGTACGGCCAGTATCTCCTCAAACTCGCCAGCGAATGAAAACGATTATCATAACCGGCGGCGCGGGGTTCATCGGGTCCCACGTCGTAAGGCTTTTCGTAAACAAGTATCCCGACTACAGGATCATCAACGTCGACAAACTCACCTACGCCGGCAACCTCGCCAATCTCAAGGACATAGAGGACAGGCCGAACTACCGTTTCGTGAAGGCCGACATCTGCGACTTCGACGCCATCTATGCACTGATGCAGGAAGAAAAGGTGGACGGCATCATCCATCTCGCAGCCGAGTCGCACGTGGACAGGAGCATCAAGGACCCGTTCACCTTCGCCCGCACCAACGTGATGGGCACGCTGAGCCTGCTCCAGGCCGCGAAGCTCTACTGGGAGTCCCTGCCGGAGAAATACGAGGGCAAGCGCTTCTACCACATCAGCACCGACGAAGTTTACGGCGCCCTGGAGATGACGCATCCCGAGGGCATCACCCCTCCGTACAGCACCAAGGCTTCCGGCGCGCATCACGAGGCCTACGGCGACAAGTTCTTCACCGAGGACCTCAAGTACCAGCCCCACAGCCCGTACAGCGCGGCCAAGGCTTCCAGCGACCACTTCGTGCGTGCGTTCCACGACACCTACGGAATGCCGACCATAGTGACCAACTGTTCCAACAACTACGGTCCCTATCAGTTCCCGGAGAAGCTTATCCCGCTGTTCATCAATAATATACGCCATCGCAAGCCGCTTCCTGTCTACGGGAAGGGTGAGAACGTGCGCGACTGGCTCTACGTGGAGGACCACGCCAGGGCGATAGACCTCATCTTCCATAAGGGGAAGGTGGCCGAGACCTATAATATCGGCGGCTTCAACGAGTGGAAGAACATCGACATCATCAAGGTGCTGGGCTGGGAGCCCAGCCTCCAGTTCGAAGAGGGCATAGAGCGCACCGTGCGCTGGTATCTGGACAACCAGGAATGGATGGACAACGTCACTTCCGGCGACTACCAGAAGTATTACGAAGACATGTACAAGGGCAGGTAAAAAAGAAAAGGGACAGTCTCCTGTCCCTTTGGTGAGGCTTAGCAGATTTGAACTGCTGACCTCTTGCCTGTCAAGCAAGCGCTCTAAACCAGCTGAGCTAAAGCCTCGTTGGGAGTGCAAATATAATACAATTTTTTTAAAATGGAAAATCATGTGGTAATAATGGCCGGTGGAATCGGCAGCCGCTTCTGGCCGATGAGCACACCGGAGTTCCCGAAACAGTTCATAGACGTCCTGGGAACGGGCCGCACGATGATACAGATGACATACGACAGGCTCCTGCCCATCTGCCCGGCCGAGAATATCTGGGTGGTGACGGGCGCCGCTTACGTCGATTTCGTACACGAGCAGCTTCCCGACATCCCGTACGGGAATATCCTCTCGGAGCCTGCTGCACGCAATACCGCCCCCTGCATTGCTTATGCCTGCTGGAAGATACGCAGGCGCCTGCAGCTCCTCGCCTCCGAGGCCCAGGCCAATATCATAGTCTGCCCTTCGGACGCCCTGGTCATCGACGAGGTCGCCTACCGCAGAGTCCTGAGGGAGGCGCTGGATTTCACTTCCGGCTCGGATGCCATAGTCACCGTGGGCATCACCCCGTCCAGGCCCGAGACCGGTTACGGATACATCCACGCCGGGGAGAAGGCCGGCGGCAAGGTCCTCAAGGTACGGGCATTCAAGGAAAAACCCGATCTGGAGACGGCGAAGGCCTATCTCGCGGACGGCGGTTATCTCTGGAACGCCGGCATCTTCGTATGGACCCTGACCACCATAATGGCGTCCCTCCGCCAGCACGCGCCGCAGATCGCAGGCGTGATGGATATGATGGAGAGCGCTTTCTATACCCCTGATGAGCAGAAGGTTACGGAGAAGCTTTTCCCCACCTGCGAAAAGATCAGCATCGACTATGCCGTGATGGAAAAGTCCTCCAGCATCTACACTATCCCCGGCAGTTTCGGCTGGTCGGACGTGGGCACCTGGGGCTCCGTGCTCCAGAACTCGGTGAAGGATGCAGGCGGCAACGCCGTCGTGGGAGAGGACGTGGACCTGTACGACTGCGAAGGCTGCGTGGTGCACATCGGAGACCTGAAGAAAGTCGTCATAGAGGGCCTCGAGGGCTACATCGTGGCGGAAAAGAACGGAAAGCTGCTGGTCTGCCGCCTCTCCTCAGAGCAGAAGATCAGGGATTTCAAGAAATAGGACTCCGGCAGTCAAATAATTGACTATCTTTGCAGTCCGTCTTGCGGGTATGTTGAAATTGGTAGACAAGCAAGACTTAGGATCTTGTGCCCCGTGCGTGTGGGTTCGAGTCCCACTACCCGCACTGGCCCGGCGTCAAGCCGGGCTTTTTTCTTAAGAGCCACATCCCGAGGAATGTGAGCAGGCCGTTGACTATCAGCAAGGAGAAGCCGAGGTCGAAGCCCAGGAGGTGCTTGCAGATGAGATTGATGAGCAGGCAGAGAGCAGGGGAGGCGAGGGCTATCCAGGGCACGGCGCCGTCGCGGACTTCCCTGCGGGTGAGGATGCCGAAGAAGAACATTCCCAGCAGCGGGCCGTAGGTGTAGGAAGCCAGCTTATAGACGAGGTTGATTACGGCGTCGTTGCTCACCAGATACAATACGGTGATAATGAGCAGGAAGAGCACTGCCACGCCGGCGTGAACCCTCTTCCGGATGGATTCCTTGCGGCTTTCGTCCAGGTCGCCGCGCGTTTCGAATCCCAGGAAGTCCACGCAGAAAGAAGTGGTCAGGGATGTCATCGCGGCTGCCGCGCTCGGGTAGGAGGCCGAAATGAGGCCGATCAGGAAGACTATGCCGGTGCCGACGCCGAAATACCGGCTGGCAATCGTCGGGAAGAGTTCGTCGGTACGGGTGATTCCCAGCGCCTCGAAGCCGCCCAGATGGTCCGCATAGACGCAGAGCAGCGCTCCCAGCAGCAGGAAGAAGATGTTCACCGCCACGATGATGGCGGCGGTGGTGTACATATTCTTCTGCGCTGCCCTGAGGTCCTTGCAGGCCAGGTTTTTCTGCATCATCGCCTGGTCGAAGCCGGTCATCGCTATGGTCACGAAAATGCCCGAAATGAACTGCTTGACGGCGTTCGTGCCGTGGCTCCAGTCCCGGTCGAACCAGCTTGCGAACGGCCTGCCGAAGCCCACCGTCCCCTCGTTGCCGTTGACTGCCCCTCCCACTGCGGAAAGCAGCCCCCCGGCTCCCAGGCCCATATCCCTGCAGATGCAATGGATTGTCAGTCCGACCGCAAGCAGCATCAGGGTGGTCTGCAGCACGTCCGTCCAGATGATGGTCTTCACGCCGCCTTTGTAGGTATATAGGTACAGCAGTGTCAGGAACACGGCCGTGATGAGGACGAACAGCAGCAGCGGGGAGAGGCTGCCGGCAAGCCCCCCGGGCATGAATGCGGTGAGCACCACGATCACCACGAAGATGCGCACTGCGACGCCGAGGAGGCGTGAGACCATGAAGACGGCGGTGCCGGTCCAGCGCGTCCTGGGCCCGAAACGCCCGCCCAGGTAAGTGTAGATCGAGGTCAGTTTTATCCTGTAGTAGAGCGGCAGCAGCAGCTTCGCTATGACGATGTACCCCGCGACGAAGCCCAGTACCATGGGCATATAGAAGAAATCCTGGACCCAGACGTTGCCCGGGACGGAGATGAAGGTGACGCCGGTGACGGATGATCCCACCATCCCGTAAGCCACCACCGGCCACGGGGCCTTCCTGTCTCCGGAGAAGAACGAGCGCGTGCCAGCCTTGCGCCCCGTCAGCCACGAAATCAGGAAGAGCAGGGCGGTGTAGGCGGCGAATGCCGCCAGGAACCAGATTGACGTGTTTCCTTGCACCGGGGCTATGCGGTGAGGTACTCGAAGTATGCGTCGATGTCCTCGCGCTCCGGCAGGCGGGCGATATAGACCTGGTCGCCGAGGTCGTCGGCAAGGGCTGCGCTCATACGCGCGCACATCTTTATCTGACTGCCGTAGCGAGCCATCACGTCTGCGTGTGAGTGCTTGTAGACGTGGGAATCGCGCCGGCCGACGTAGGCGCAGTAGTTATTCTCGTCGTAGGGCTTGCGGCGCTCGCCGAAGGCCACCATGTCCGCCCAGATCTGGAAGACGTCCGTGGAGTGGGCGAAGTTCATCATATCCGGCGTGAAGCCTCCCGGAGGACGCATGTTCACCTCGAGTCCCACGTAGTCGCCCTTCTTGCCGAGGCCATCGCGGTCCCTGTCCAGCTGGAAGAATTCCAGGTGCACGAAGCGGTTCCTGATGCCGAAGGCCTTCACCGTGCGGCGGCCTATCTCGGCCAGCGCAGGCGGGACGGTCTTGTTGGTCCAGTAGCACATATCGAGGTTGCCGTGCAGGATGTCCATTACCGGGGTGGGAAATACTGAGTTGTTCTCGAAGATGGGTTCCATCTTGTCATTGAAAATGGCATCGTAGGACACCAGAAGGCCGGTTATGAACTCCTCTATGACGAAGCGGCGGTAGTTGTCCCTGTGCTCTGCGAACCAGCGCTCGAGCTCCTCTTCGGAATTGAGCTTGTAGGTGCCCGTGGCGCCAACGCCATTGTCCGGCTTGGCTATTACGGGCCACCCTGTCTTGGCGGTGAAAGCCTTTACCTTTGCCGGGCCTTCCGAGCATTTGATCTGCCGGGCGGTGGGGATTCCTCCCTTCCGGTAGTACTTCTTCATCTCGGACTTGTTCTTGATGGCGGCTATGTGGTCCGTCTTGATTCCGGTGCACACGTTGAAGTCCGTGCGCAGCCGTGCGTCCTGCTCCAGCCAGTATTCGTTGTTGGATTCTATCCAGTCTATCCTGCCGTACTTGTGGGCGAACCACGCCACGGCCCGGTACATCTCGGAGTAATCCTCAAGGTTGTTCACCTTGTAGTAATCGGTAAGGTTGTTCCTGAGCCATTCGGGGAGGTTCTCCCAGGGGGTGTCCGCGATGCCCAGAACGTTGATGCCGTTAGCCCTGGCTCCTGCGCAGAACTGCCAGTAGCTTTCGGGGAAATGGGGGGAAATGAAAATTAAGTTCACGAAACTGTATGATTTGTTTTCTTCAGATACTTTGCGCATTCCGCCATTGCTGATCTCCCAGGCCTCTCCGAAGAGGGTGGAGCGGCCGTCCTTGATCATCACGTAGCCTCCGTCGGGGAAGGTGTGGAAGCGGTGGTTCCAGCTGTCCGGGAACGCTATGTCCTCGAAGAGGCGCCTGCCGTCCACGACGGCGTTCCGGACCTGGTGATAGTGGGGGATGAGGTTGATGTCCGTAAGCCCGAGGCCGGGCAGCCAGCGCCTGTAGGCTGGGTCGGCGGCTTCTCCGGGCATTTCCGGATGGGAGTACACGAGGCCGGCGCAGTTCATGCTGCCGGCGCTGCAGCCCATCAGCACCCCGTCGAATCCCTTCAGCAGCTCCTTCAGCCCTATTTCGTTTATGAAGCGGTTCTGCGTAGGTACGTGGCCTCCGCAGAGGACTATCCAGTCGGCTTTTTTCACGAGCCGGGCGGCTTCCGAGGCATTCCGGCGGTCCAGCATGATGATTCCGTAAGGCTCTATCCCCGAGTTCCGGATGCAGTCGGACATGCCCTTCAGGACAGAGTCCGTGAAGGCCCGGTCGTCCGGTGCGGCGCTGATGAGCAGGATTTCGGGATTTTCAGGCAGGTTTTCCTTCACCCGGGCAAGGAAATTGTTATCCGTGGTGAAGTGGTCTTCACCGTATCTCGTGGGGCTGCCGGTAAGGAAAATGGTCATAAACGGATGCAAATTTACGATTTTTCAAAAAATCTATTGCAAACAAGAAAAATTGCATTACCTTTGCAGTGTACTAATTAACTAATACACTATGAGAGTTCTCAAGACAGTCATTTCAGCGTTGCTCTGCCTTTCTTCCGCAGGCCTGTTCGCCCAGAATACAGTAAAGGGCCAGGTTGTGGACTCCGAAAGCGGGGAAGGGGAGCCGTTCACCACTTATTCCATATTTATTAAAGGGTCTTCCGATCCCGTCCGCATGACCATAACCGACGAGAACGGCCGGTTCTCCGATTCGGTAAAAGATAAGGGCACCTACGTGATTCGTTTCGTCTCCCTCGGCCGCAAGGACGTGGAACGCGAGTTCGTTGCCGACGGCACCGAGGTGGATCTCGGGCTGATCCCGCTGGAGGACGATGCCGAGCAGCTGGCTTCCGCCGGCGTGACCGCGCTGAAGCCGCTTGTGAAGATGGACGTGGACAAGATGACCTACAAGGTCGAGGATGACGTGGACAGCAAGTCGATGACGATGCTGGATATGCTCCGCAAGGTTCCGATGGTGACGGTGGATGCGCAGGACAACATCACCGTCAACGGCAGTTCCTCATTCAAGATATATGTGGACGGGAAGCCCAATCCCATGCTGTCGTCCAGCCCTTCGCAGATCCTCAAGGTGATGCCGGCGAGCGCATTCAAGCGCATCGAGGTGATCACCAACCCCGGAGCCCGCTACGATGCGGAAGGAGTCGGCGGAGTGCTCAATTTCATCACGGACGCCGGTTCCGGCACGAAAGCGGTCCAGGACGGCTACAATGCCACCCTCAACTTCCAGACCAGCACCAAGGGCGACCTCTCGGGAGGGGCGTTTGTCAGCGGGCAGAAGGACAAGTTCTCCTTCAGCGCGAACGCCAGCCTGATGCGGCAGGAAATGGACGGCATCGGGATGGAATTCACGCGGAAAGAACTGGACGCCACCGGGAAAGTCCTGTCGGAAATGGTTTCCGAGGGAACCGTCGGACAGCGTGCACCCGGCATCCGGTCCGGATTCAACGCCAGTTACGAGATCGATTCGCTGCGCCTGCTGACGGCAACGGCCGGGCTGATGACTTTCCGCAATAACGAGCTTCAGTCGATGTCCACGACCCTCAACTCTCCGGCTTATTCGCTCAAATACGGGAACGATGTGGACGCGACCTATCGCTACGACTACTACAATGCCGGCCTGGACTACCAGCGTTCGTTCGCGGGCAAGCCGGGACGCGCCCTCACTGCGTCATATCTTTTCTCGTCCCATCCGACGGCCAACGATACCTACAGCAGCTTCGACCTCGCGACGATCACGGACCGTCATTCCGACAAGGAGGAGCGGATGAACGAGCACACCGCGCAGCTGGACTACACCACCCCCCTGCGCGAGGGCGAGACCTTCTCCAGCGGCCTCAAGTTCATCTCCCGCGACAACTATTCCGATTCCAGATACTACCTGAAGGACGGTGCGGACTGGGTTTTCAGCAGGGAGGGGAGCGTCGAGTACAGGCATCTGGACAACATTGCGGCGGCCTACGGGGAATATGCCAGGTCCGGCGAGAAATGGGGCTGGAAGGCCGGCCTGCGTTATGAGCATACCTTCCAGAAAGTCGATTTCATCAGCGGCACAGGCGAGGATTTCAAACTAGGCTACGGCAACTTCATCCCCTCCGCCAGCATCCAGTACAATATAGGAATGACGTCCAACATCGGCCTTTCCTACAACCTCAGGATAAGCCGTCCCGGCATCAGCTACCTCAATCCTTACGTGGACAGGTCGAATTATACGTCAATAAGTTACGGCAACACCGGCCTGAAGGCGGAGAAGTCCCATACCCTGAATCTGGTATATAATTTCTTCTCTCCCGTGGTGGTGCTCAACCTCACCGGCCGGTCAACCTCACCGGCCGGTACAACTATGCCGGCAACAAGATCAGCAGCTACAGTTTCTTCGATTCCGACGGCGTGCTCAATACCACCTACGGCAACATCGTAAGGCAGCAGAGCGTCGGCCTGAATGCGTTCATCAACGTGAACATAGGGCAGAAGACCCGCGTCTATTCCAATATGGAGACATCCTACGTACATTTGGTCAGCGACGCAAGGGGCCTGAGCAACAGCGGGGTGCAGTTCAATTCATTCACCGGCCTGCAGCAGACCTTCCCCTGGGATCTCCGCCTCAGCCTGAATCTTATGTACAGTACGAAGAATTGGTCGCTTGACGGATGGCGCGGCGGAATTGCCGGATTGATGGGCGGAATCACCAAGTCATTCCTCGACGACAGGCTCACCGTCGGTCTTCACGGTATGACGGGTTTCAGCAAGGGCGGCGCCTTCGAGGTTACCGAGTTTGCGAAAGGCCTGGATTATGAAACCGGATCCAAAGTGAGCGTACCCATCGCCAGGGCCGGTTTCTCCATCAACTTCAGTTTCGGTACGGCAAAGAACGTAAATGTCAAGAAGACAAATCGTTCCATCTCCAACGACGATG
>CADAFW010000083.1 GCA_902787295.1 uncultured Bacteroidia bacterium | reverse complement strand
TCATGAAAAACACGAACGCCGATCCCAGGGCCGTCCCCAGGAACGGAATCATCAATGCGGCAAACACGGGACTCATAACACGCAAATTTAACAATGATTTCCGGATTTGCTTTATTTGGCGAAAGTCCTTACTTTTATCCTTCAGATACAAGTTGCTGAAACCGAAATCAGATCCGTATTATGGGTAAGCTCTACGACGAACTCTGCAAGGACTACCGGTTCAAGGAGGGGATGAAGACCTGCATCAACTGCGGGACCTGCACCGCCATCTGCCCGGCCGCGGAGTTCTACAAATATGACCCCAGGAAGATACTTGACACCGTCCAGCGCAAGAACGACGACGACATCCTCGCCCTGCTGAAGAGCGAGACCATCTGGTACTGCGGCGAGTGCATGTCCTGCCTCACCCGCTGTCCGCGCAAGAACGGCGCCGGACTCGTCATAATGGCGCTCCGCAACCTTTCCGCGAAGCTCGGCTACTTCACCGAATCCGAGCGCGGACGCCAGTTGTATCCCCTCACCAAGGCGCTGAACCGCAATATCCTGGATTATGGCTACTGCGTGCACCCGGAGACCTTCGCCTACGAAGACCACCCGGAGTCCGGCCCCGTCCAGGAATGGGTCCTTAACAACAAGGAGGAGGTCTACGGCAGGATGGGCGCCAACTACATGAAGCCCGGCAACGGCGCGCTGCGCAAGATAGACAAGGCCGACCTGGATGAGCTCCAGGCTATCTTCGACGCCACCGGCGGCACCGAGCGCATGGAGCTCGTGGAGAAGTACTCCGAGCAGAAGGCCGCCGAGATGGGGATGACCCCGGACGAGTACCTTAAATATACGTTCACCCACTGCTCGCCCGGCCATTTCAACAGCGAGTAGCCCCGCCCGTTCCGCAACCGCCGGCCCCGTAACCCCAACCCCAGAACACTGCGAAATGATATATCAAGGCAAACAGAAGATCTGGTCCGAGTACCAGAAGGAGATCCCCTCCGACCACTGGTTCTATGCCAGGAGCTGCATCAGGCAGAATTTTTTCCCCGCATCGGAGAAGTATTTCCTGGAGATATGCAGGGACCTGATGGGCAAGGACATCTATGAGACCCCCCACCACACCACCTGCGGCGGCATAGCCTACCACTCCGACACCATCCCCCAGGAGACTGCGATGACCATCGTGGCGCGGCAGTTCGCCCTCATGACCGAGGCCGGCTACAAGAACCTGGTCTGCTCCTGCATCACCTCCTTCGGCAACTACACCGAGATCCTGGAGACCTGGCGCGAGTTCCCCGAGCTCGAGGCTAAGATCCGCGAGCTCCTCTGGAAGTCCTGCAAGCGCGAATTCGAGAAGCCGGAATACGTCGCCCACTGCAGCGACCTGATGTACAAGTTCCGCAACGAGATCGCCGAGATGGCCAAGTTCCGCCTGGTGGACAAGGAGACCGGCGACCCCCTGAGGGTGGTGGAGCACATCGGCTGCCACTATTCCAAGATGTTCCCGCACAAGGGCGTCGGCGGCGCGGAGTACCCCTGCGTGCTCAGCGGAATGGCCGAGGCTTGGGGCGGGCAGGTGATCGACTACCCCGAGCGCAGGCACTGCTGCGGCTTCGGCTTCAGGCAGTATCTGGTGAAGGCCAACCGCGGCTACTCCCTTTCGAACACCCGCAAGAAGTTCGAATCCATGGAACCGTTCCACCCGGACCTCATCATCACGAACTGCCCCGGCTGCCCGTATTTCCTGGACAGGTGGCAGTACGTGATCTCTGAGATGAACGGCAAGACCTACGGCCGGAACGGCTACGGCATCCCGGTGTTCACCTACGAGGAACTGGCCGGCCTGGTGCTGGGCTACGACCCGTGGGACCTCGGCTTGCAGATGCATCAGGTGGCCGTGGAGCCGCTTCTGGACAAGATTGGGATTGCCTACGATCCCGCGAAGAAGTACCTCGGACTCAACGAGAAAGAGATAATGAAGCCTGCGCTTCCCACGGTGCTCAAGTGCTGCTAGGGGGCGTGACAGAAAGATAAAGCTATGGCGACACAAGACGACAGCAAGACCAGACTCACCGTCGCAGAACGGGCGGAAAGAAGGGTGGCCAGAAGGGGAATGAGGCTCCAGTTGAGGGCCGCTGCCCGCAACGACGATATCACCAGGGCCATACGCGAGGTCATCATCGGCGGCGGCATTGCCGGAATGGAGGCAGCCCGCCAGCTGCTGATGCTCGGTTACAAGCCCGTCATCGTGGAAAAGGATGACCACCTCGGCGGCCACGTCGCGTCCTGGCACAAGCTGTTCCCGGACATGGGGGATGCGCAGCAGATCGTCGCGAAATTGCGGGAAGACATAATGGACGCGACCATCTACCTTTCCACGGAAATATCGGTCTGCAATCGCCTCAAGGACGGCTACAACATCACGCGCCATCCTGATGTCCACCGGATTCACCCTTTTCCCCGCTGCGAAGAAGGAGGAGTACGGCTACGGGGTGTACGACCGCGTGATCACCAACGCCGACCTGGAACACTGGTTCAACACCGGTGACGACGCGCGCATCCCGGCGGAGCCCAAGGCCGTCGGTTTCGTGCACTGCGTGGGCTCCAGGGACCTCAAGGCCGGCAATTCCCAGTGCTCGAAGGTCTGCTGCATCACCGCCATCAAGCAGGCGATGGAGATGAAGGAGAAGTTCCCCGATGCGGAGGTCTACTGCTTCTATATGGACCTGCGCCTCTTCGGCAAGAAATACGAGGATTTCTATATCAACGCACAGCGCGACTATGGCGTGCACTTCATCAGGGGCAGGGTTTCGGAGGTTTCCGAGAACATCGCCGGCGGCGTGCAGGTCAAGGCTGAGGATACCCTTTCCGGCAGGCCGGTGAGGGTGCAGCTGGACCTTCTCGTGCTGATGGCGGGCATCGTCAACAATCCCGACAATGAGTCGATAGCGGGGCAGGTGCGCCTCGAGACCGACAGCGACGGCTTCCTGAAGAGCAGGGACAATATCCTGTCCATCACCGAGTCGCCCCGCAAGGGCGTGTTCCTCGCAGGAGCCTGCACCGGCCCCAAGACCGTTCCGGAAACGGTGGCCGAGGCCCGCAGCGCCGCGCTTGCCATTCATTCGTATCTCAGCGGTTTGGAGTAATGGATTTCGGATTCGGTTTTTCCCCCTCTTCGGCGGCCGACCTGGACAAGATCGACCTTTCGCTCTATCACAGGATGGAGAAGGTCGCCCCCGACATCAGGACCTGCATGGGCTGCGGCAGCTGCAGTGCCACCTGCACGGGCGCCCCGTTCTCCGGGATGAGCCTGCGCAAGGTGATCCTCGCCATCCAGCGGGGAAAGGAGCGCGAGGCCCGCGAAATGCTGTCCGGATGCATGCTGTGCGGGAAATGCACCATGGTATGCCCGCGCGGCATCAATACCAGGAACCTTATCATCTCCCTCTGCCGCTACTGGGATTCCGACAAGCGGGAGTATGATTTCTCAAGAGAAGTGGAGGTGAAGATATGATAGACAGGATTGCCAGCGGATTCCACCCGTTCGTCCTTCCGTTCATGTTCGGAATGGTCTTCGTCCTGGGCTATTGCGTCTACGGGATCATCAAGATATTGTGCCAGCTGCCGGCGGAGGACCGCAGGCGCTTCTTCATATCGCTCGTGACCCCCAAGACCTTTGTCAAGAACATCTGGGACATCTTCGCCAACTGCCTTCTCCACGTGAAGCTCTGGAAGCGCAACAAGCTGCTGGGCTACATGCACTCCAGCATCGCGTTCGGATGGTTCATGATCATCCTGCTGGGCCACCTGGAGGTGATTTTCTTCATTCCCGACAGGATACATCTGTTCTACTACCCGATCTTCTTCAATTTCTTCGTGGCCGAGAACGAGGCCACGGTGGGCGGTGCGGTGATGTTCTTCCTGATGGACTTTTTCCTGCTGGTCATCCTCAGCGGCATCGCGCTCGCCATCATCAAGAGGGTGCGCTCCCGCCTGTTCGGGATGAGGCGGACCACCAGGCCGTCGTTCCTGGACACCATTGGCCTGTATTCGCTCTGGGCCATTTTCCCGCTCCGCCTGCTCGCCGAGAGCCTCACTGCGGACATCAGCGGCGGCAGCTTCCTGACCCTTTCGCACAACTGGCTTTTCCGGCAGATCCTGATAGATCACACCGACCTGATGCTCCCCACCTGGTGGGCTTACTCCATCGCGCTGGGCGTCTTCATGACCGTCCTGCCGTTCACCCGCTATATGCATATCCCCGCCGAGATGATGCTCATCCCGATGAGGAACGCGGGCCTGTGCATCAGGAACGCGCGCCGCGGCTTTGCGAGGGTGGAGGTGTTCTCCTGCCCGAACTGCGGCGTCTGCATCGATGCCTGCCCCATGAGCGTGCGCAAGGCCAATATCAAGGATGCCACGGTCTATCTGAACCGCCAGATCCGGCGGAATAACGAGAAGCGCATCGAGGAGATCAGCGACAAGTGCCTCCTCTGCGGCAAGTGCACCGTCGTCTGCCAGGTCGGCGTGGAGGGCAACGTCATGCGCGTCGCCCAGCGTGCTACCCGCAAATACGCCATCAACCAGGATTTCGCCTGCGTGGATGTCGCGCCGATGAAGGAAAAGGTGGCGGGGGAAGGAAACGTGTTGTATTTTGCCGGCTGCATGACGCATCTGACTCCCTCCATAAAGAAGGCCACCCTCTCCGTCCTCGACAAGGCCGGCGTGAGGTACAAGCTGATGGACCCCGACGGCGGCGTGTGCTGCGGCCGTCCGATGCTCCTTGCCGGCCGCTTCGACCAGGCCACCGAACTCTTCAAGCGCAACGTCGAGATCATCAAGGCCAGCGGCTGCGACACCCTCCTCCTCTCCTGCCCCATCTGCTACAAGATGTTCAGGGATCATTATGGGAAAGTGCTGGGAGGCGTTTCCGGTGCGGCTTCTGGCTCGGGTGCTGGTGCTTCCGGCGCGGCTGTTCCGGTGCTGGACGGTATCCGGATCGTGCACCATTCGGAGTACTTCGCCGAACTCGTCGCGGCGGGCCGGCTCCGTCCGCAGATGACCCCCGACACTCGCTACGTGTTCCACGACCCGTGCGAACTCGGCAGGGGAGAAGGCATCTACGAGCAGCCGCGCGAGGTCATCCGCTCCGTCGGCACCCTGGTCGAGGCCGCAAAGAACCTCCAGGAAAGCATCTGCTGCGGCGGCAGCCTCGGCAGCCTCTCCCTCGGCTTCGACAAGCGCGAGCCCATCACCCGGAACTCCCTCGCCAACCTCTGCGTGGAGAACCCCGACACCATCGTCACCGCCTGCCCCCTCTGCCAGAGCACCTTCGGCCGTTACTCCTCCGTCCCCGTCAAGGACCTCTCCCAGGTCCTCGACGAGTCCCTCGCCTAGCCCCGCCTGGCGCCCGCCCGGTCATCAGCCCTTCGTTGGGCAAAATCGGCACTTTTGCCCATCCGCGGCCGAAAAACCAGCCTTTCGTTGGGCAAAACCGGCATTTTGCCCATCCGCGCCCCGAAAAACGGCCCTTCGTTGGGCAAAACCGGCACTTTTGCCCATCCGCGCCCCGAAAAACAGCCCTTTGTTGGGCAAAACAGGCACTTTTGCCCATCAGTGCGGAAAGAGTCGGTTGACCAAATCGGCATCCAGCTTCAACATCCGCTGAATCTGTTTATTGTTCGCGTGGTATCCCGACTTCATCACCTTCGCGACTTCCATTTTCGCCGACACCGCCAGCTGGGACGGCTGGAGTATTCCGTACCGCTCTCTGCTGATCCGGCAAACGGTATCGTACAATTCGTTATCGGTATAGAAAACCTGGTCTCCAATCTCCTCTGCAATCGCCTTCAGAGCTTCGACGTTTTTGGTGATGCGGTATAAGTACTGGTGAGCATCCCGGAAAAGGTGTCCCCATAGTTCAATGTCGCAGTATTGCAGCGGACAGATATGCCCGTCAAGCAGAGTCAGTTGTCTGTTCATTTTTTCGGCCACACGACTTTGAACGTACTGCCTGCGTTCTCTTGAGGTCATATTCCGGCCGCTCTCCCGGAACCTGGCGGCGGCGTGGCGGTTGAAGTAGTAGCTGTTGGCGCCCCAGGGATACGAAAACGGGGTTTCGTCCGGGTTGACCAGGAAGCCGTTGCGGTTGTTGTAGGCGATGACGTTGCGCAGGTCGTCCAAGGTGGTCAGTCCGCGGAGGCTGCACTCGAACGACTGAAAGTCAACCGGTCTGCCTTGCCGCCTGAGGTATCGCGCGAGGAACTCCCTGAACAGGAGGAAGAATGCTCTCGCGGCCTCTTCCTCCCCGGACAGGGTGACGTGTAAGTGGTTGGACATCAGCTCGAAAGTGACGATGCGCACGTCCGGGCTGCAAATTGCGGCAATCGCGAAGATGTTCATCCCGGCGTGGAACGTTCCCTCGTCGCTGAAGATGACCTCGTGGTTTTCGGGCGTCCAGAGGTGCCAGAAGGGTGCGTAATTAGAGAAGATGGCCTCCGCAGGCGGGAAGATGGCGTCCGAAGTGTTCATAGCAGTGCAGGTTATTCCGGTTTGCAGAATACCACTGCAAAGCTACCGCGGATTATCGGTTTCAAAAACAAAGAAACGGATAATTCTCTCCGCGCCCCCGAATCCCGCCCCCGCGCTACCGGTGGAACAGCTTGCGGGGAAGGGAGCTGATGAGGACGATGCCGAGGACGATGGCGGCGGTGACGGCGAGGGCGGTCATTCCGCTGTGCATCGCGAGGGGCAAGCGGTTGGAAACCAGGAAGAAAGTGGTCCAGAAGATGCCGCCGCCGGGGATCATCGGGAAGATGCCGGTGATGAGATAGACCGTCTCGGGCATGCGGAACCAGACGGCGAACAGCCGGGCGAGCAGCACCACCACCATGGTCGCAAAGAAGGTGGAGGCGGCGATTCCGAGCACGGTGTAGCGGACGAGCAGGAGGTAGGTCATCCAGCCGACGGTGGCCACTACCGCGGTGCGCAGGTACTCCCGGCCGGGGACCCCGAAGAGGACCGAGAAGCCGAGGGTGCCGACGAACGCGGCAAGCGCCTGGAACAGCAGCCCGCCGGTGAGCGCATCGGGCTCCACGCCGTCTACCACCAGCATCGATCCGGCCGCGAGCCTGTAGATCATGAAGGTGATGACGACGCCCGCGGCTATGCAGAAGAACACCATCAGCGCATCCAGCAGGCGGGTGGCACCGGCGATGTAGTCTTCGTCGGCGAGGTCGCGGATGCCGTTGGTGAAGGCGACGCCGGGGATGAGCGGGATCAGCGAGCCCACGATCATGTTGCCCAGGCTGCTCCCGAAGCCCACTTTATGGAACAGCAGGCAGAGCAGCGATGCCACCACCCCGCCGGCGATGTTGCCGAGGATCTTGGAAAGATAGGGGACGCTCACGAACACCACGAAGGTCCATAGCAGCGCGCCGACCACGAAAGCCGCCGCCGCATCCAGCAGGCCGCCGCCGAAGATCATGCAGAATCCCGCGCTGCCCACCGCCGAGCCTATGATCTGCTCCAGCTTGGGCTTGGCCGGATTGCTGCGCACCTCGAGCAGCTTCTGCCTGGCCTCGGCAAGGGTGTAGCGGTCGCAGGCGATGTCGCGCGAGATCTGGTTGACCTCCACCACCCGCTCCAGTTGAGCCCCCTTGAACGGGATGAACTCCACCTTCGCGTAACCGGACTCTCCGGTGGTGAAGATGCCGTTGCTCAGCACAAAGAAATTCTCGGATTCCTCGCCGTAGTGGGAGGCGATGCGCTCCATCGTCTCCTCCACGCGGGCGATCTCCGCCCCGTTCTCGAGCAGTATGTGTCCGGCCAGCGAGGCTACCTCAAGTGCGTTCTCTTCCATAATCGACCCAAAGTTAGGCAGATTTCCATTATTTTCCCTAATTTTACCAAAGACTGAAAAAAATATGAAGAAGACTGTTTTGCTGCTTGCTGCGGCATTGTTCGCTGCCGGGACCATGGCCTTTGCACAGAACGTACAGGCCCTGGTCGATGACGTTCCGGAAGGCGCCAATCCCGAATTCATACGCCTGATCAAGGAAGACCTCACCCGGGCAAGCGCCAATATGAATTCCTACGAATTCCCCGACTATGCCTACAGCCCGGCCCCGAGAGGGTACAAGCCTGTATATATCTCCGTCTATGCGCGCCACGGCTCCCGTTCCAACTGGGGAGACAAGGATTACAAGAAAGTGATCGGCAAGCTCCAGGCCGCCAAGGACGAGGGCATCCTCACCGCGAGCGGCGACAGCCTGCTCTCCGAGACCCGCTTCGTGCTGGAGCACTACGACGGGATGGACGGACGGCTTTCCCCGCGCGGGGTACGCGAGCATAAACGCCTGGCGGAGAGGATGTATGCCCGGAATCCGCAGATATTCCGCAAGGGCAGCAAGAAGGTGCGCGTGGAGGTCAGCACGGTGCAGCGCTGCATCATCAGCATGGCCAGCTTCACCAATTCCCTCACCGCCTTGCAGCCCGACCTGCAATACAGCTTCGACACCGGCGAGAAATTCATGGAGTACATCAACAACGATGCGGGCAAGGAGCATCGGGCCGATGTCAAGAGGAGGGTGGACAGCCTGCTGGCAGCCACGCCGGAGGATACCGTGAGCATACTCGGCCACCTTTTCACCGATCCGGAAAGGGGCAGGGAGATCGTGGGCAACGTCGCGGATTTCGAGAAGAGCATCTGGTACACAGCCTGCATCGCTGAGGACTTCGACTGCCCCACCGTGGTGTTCCGCCACCTTCCTTTCAGCGTGATCTACAAGCACTTCGACTACGTCAACCGCATAATGTACTACCGCCAGTGCAATTCCCTGGAATACGGCGACGAGCGTATGCGCTATGCGGAACCGCTGGTGCGCAACGTCTTCGACTATGCCGACCAGGCCCTTGCGGACGGCAGCGTCTGCGCCGACCTCAAGTTCGGCCACGACTATCCCCTTCTCTCTCTCGCCAGTTTCATAGGCATAGAGAATATAGGACAGAGGCTCAGTTTCGACGAGATCTCGAAGAAATGGTTCGGCTCGCAGCTCATCTGCATGGCCAGCAACCTCCAGATGGTCTTCTACCGCAACCGAGCGGGCCATGTGCTCGTGAAATTCCTGTATAACGAGAAGGAAAGCAAGCTCATAGGCATGACGCCCGTGCAGGGAGTCTACTATGATTGGGAGGAAGTCAGGAAGGCCGTAAGGTCCAGACTGTCAGAGTAATACAAATTTGACCCCATGAAAAACCCCCTTGTAGCGCTCGCACTTGCATTACTATTCCTCGCCGGGTCCCGGCAGGAGCTGCTGGCTGAAAACCGGCCGGAT
>CADAFW010000082.1 GCA_902787295.1 uncultured Bacteroidia bacterium | reverse complement strand
CGCTCGCCCTTCCCGTTGAGCGGTGGAAGGACGTGCTGGTCAATGATTTCGAGGCCACCGTATTCCCGCTGCACCCGGAGATAGCGGCGCTCAAGCAGCGCTTCTATGACAGGGGCGCTGTCTATGCCGCGATGTCCGGTTCCGGTTCCGCGGTGTTCGGATTGTTCAGGAAATAGGCGGCCGTCAGTCGCTTATCCTCTTGCCGAAGAGATAGAATTTATGGTCTCCGAACCAGAGGACGGTATTGCCTCCGACGGAGGTGCGATGGGCTGATGCGCATCCGGAACGAATTTCCCCTTGATCAGATACAGCGGTCCGCGGTTCTGGTAGGCCGTGAGCGACTCGAAGTCGAAGGTGTTGTGAACCAGCGCGAAATACTTGCCGCTGCGGGCTTCCGGACCGCCCATGTCATAGATGGGGCAGGGCGAGCGCGGATGCTTGATGGGGGTGCCGCCGTCGCGGAAACGTAGTATCTCCGGGAAGGACCAGGTCTTGCCGTCGTCGCTGCTCACGGACCACAGCGGGTATCCCGTCGAGGAGCGCATCATCGCGAAGAGCCTGCCGTCGGGAAGGCCCACGATGGCAGACACCTTTGGCGTAGAGGGACTCCCTGTTGGTGGAGAAGAAGCTGATCTTTATGTCCCTGACCTCGGGGTCATCGTCTATGTTCTCATACTGCCAGAATTCCACCTTGCAGCTGGGTTTCTCGTCGTAGGGGGCCTTCCCGTGGCGGGAACAGCCTACCAGGTAGCGGCCGCCCTCGCCCAGGCGCAGGGGCCTCTGCCAGTTGCACCAGGACGGCGGGACCGACGGGTCTTCCGGGTCGGCGTCGAAGCGTATCGGGAACGGCACCATCTCCGGCTTGCTCCAGGTCTCGCCACCGTCGTCGGAATAGCAGCCGTACATCATTCCGCAAAGGTGCTTCTTGACCGTGGTCTCCTGGTTCCAGAGGCAGTAGAGACGTCCGCTCCTGGAGATCATCGGCTGCTGCCAGGCCGCCACCGGGGTCGGGTTGGCGCGGTCGTGCGAGCCGGCGATCATTATGGGCTCGGTCCAGGTCACGCCGCCGTCGGTGCTCTTGGAGAAGGCCACGTGCTCGTCTTCGCTGGCCTCGAATGAGCCTTGGGTCCAGAATGCGTAGAGCGTGCCGTCGCGGGGGTCGTCAAGCACGTGGAAGTGGTCGTTGAACGTATCCCCTATCTGGCTGAAATCGCGCTCGGCTTCGTTGCGGGGCTGCTTCGGGACATAGACCACGTAGTCGTGCGGGATCACGTCGATATCTATGGAAGGGTCCACGTAATACCAGTAGAAATGCTTGGGCCAGCGCTCCCGGAAGTTGCCCACGTCCGTGAAGTGCTTCTCCAGGGCCTCGTCCGCGCTGTCAAACCTGTGGCAGGCCGGGGATAATTCAGTGCCCAGATAGAACGGCGTCTGCATCGCCGCATCCTGGTTGGGGAAGCCGCACCATGCCACGCAGCCCCCTGCGGGCGGTAATTTGGGGTCCAGCGCGAACACCTGCGAGAGCACGGTGTTCCTGTTCTTCACGGGGACCACGTCGCAGAGCCTGGAGAGGTCGCTGCGGTGGATCTTTTTCGCCGGCTTGCGCGAGAAGGTCAGGCTGTCGCCGAGCACAGCGTCGCCGAAGATGAACTTCTGCGCGGCCTCGTGCCGGCTCAGGTTGCTCTTGCTGGTCAGGGTGGCCCTGTCGGAATATGCAAGGCGGAAATTGAACTCCCCGTCCCTGCGCGGGCGGTACCATCCCCGTTTGCGCGCATAGCTCACTATGTCCTTGCTGCCGAGGAAGTTGACGGTGTCGGCCAGGTCGATCTCCCCGATTACGTAATAGTTCGGGATGGTCATTATTCCGTCGTCCGGCACCCTCTGGGCGACCCAGTGCCTGCCGCGTACCACGGAGCATACCCAGCCCTCGAAGCGGTCCGCGATAAGGTAGGAGCGGCCGGTGTCGTTGTAGCCGTATTCCTCCACCATCCGGCCTATGATCTTCACGGCTTCGCGGGCGGAATGCGCCTTTTGGGCCGCTTCCGTGCGGACCTCATACAGCACGCTGCCTTTCGCCCTCTTCTCGCGGGAGGCGCAGCGGTCGGATGCGATGCACACGCCATATTCGTTCATGTAGCTGTCCGAGCAGGCCTGCCCCGGGAATTCGAACCAGAGGTATCTGCAGCGGCCTTCTTTCGCGGGAACGCTGTAGATGTTGAGCATCTGCTCGCCGCCGTCGTCCTCGTTGTGCATCAGGTACACGCGGTAGTCGGTGGTCGCATCGAGTCCGGCAATCACGCCGAAGCAGTTGTCGGTGGTGTACTTGGGAGCGCAGGCAAGCGTCAACGACGCTGCGACCGCAACGGTCAGGGTTCGGAGCGTATTCATAATTATGTGTTTATGGTTTGTCAGTAGAGTCCTTCCGGGAGGTCCAGGTACATCTCCCGCTTGTCTTCGTCCAGGCTGACCACGAAGTCTTCGTGCAGCGGGATCATTATCTCGTCCCCGCCCACGATGATGCAGAAATTGCCCGGGATGGGTTCAATGTCCACCACCTCTCCGAGCGACTTGCCGCGGTCGAATACTTTCCAGCCGATGAAGTCCTCCTCTTCGTCGTCCTCCCATTCCCCGTCGAGGAAGATGTCGCGGCCGACGAGTTCCTCGGCGTCTTCCAGGCAGGAGACGTCGGTGAGGGTGATTATGGCCTTGGACGTGCCTCTCGGCTGTACGGATTCAATGAAGAAAGGAACCGGAAGTCCATCGAATTCGATGAACACCGGTTCCTTGGTGTCGATATCCCCGGCAGGGAAGTCGCGAAGTCCGATGAGAACCGCTCCTTCGGTGCCGTTGGATTTCAGGATCCTGGCAATCTGGAGCATTACGCCTCTGCAGGAGCCTCGGCGGCTTCCTCTGCAGGAGCTTCAGCAGGAGCCTCGGCGGCCTCGGCAGCAGCCTTCTCGGCGGCTTCCTTGGCAGCGAGCTCAGCGGCCTTCTTTGCGATAGCCTCTGCGCGTGCTTCGTTTACCTTTGCTTCCTCAGCCTTTGCAGCCTTCTTGGCTTCGATGGCAGCGGCCTTGAGCCCTGACTTCTTAGCCTCGACCTTTGCGTCGCGCTGAGCCTTCCAGTCGTTCCACTTCTGGTCAGCCTGTGCCTGGGTGAGTGCACCCTTGGCAACACCGCCGTCAAGGTGATGACGGAGGAGGACACCCTCGTAAGAGAGGATGCGGCGGGCGGTGAGAGTGGGCTCGGCACCAACCTTGAGCCAAGCCAGGGCACGCTCGGAGTTGAGCATGATGGTAGCAGGATTGGTGTTGGGGTTGTAAGAGCCGATCTGCTCGATGAAACGACCATCACGTGGTGCACGTGAATCTGCCACTACAATGTGGAAGAATGCGAAATTCTTCTTACCGTGGCGCTGAAGACGAATTTTAACAGCCATTGTGAATCTGTTTTAATTAATTGATAGTTACCTTGATGCTCTACCCGAGAGCAGCGCGCAAAGTTAATCAGAATTTTCGTCTTTGCAAACTCGATGTGAAAACTCGCATCCGCAGAAATCCTGATTGTAGAATCCCTGCTCCTTCACGATCTCGTTCCTCCTGGGCTGCAGGCCGCCTTTGCGCCAGTTCTGCGCCCAGAACAGCAGTTCCCCGCCGCCGGCCTGTTCCACCGCCCACTGCCCTGCGGAATTGACCTGGTCCAGGTCCTTCCAGCGGGAGGAGGCGAGGGTGGTCGCGAGCACCGTGAATCCGTGCTCCCTTGCATATCGTGCCGCCCTCAGCAGGCGGAACTTGAAGCATTCAGTGCAGCGCGCACCCCTTTCCGGCGCCTCTGCAAGGGCCTTTTCCGGCACTCCGTCCCTGCGGGCAAGGGCGCAGTCCAACCAGGCCTCGTGGTCGTAATCGTCGTCCACCACCTCCAGCCCGAAGGACTCGGCATAGCGGACGATCTCCGCCTTGCGGTGCTCGTATTCCTCGCGCGGGATGATGTTGGAATTGCTGAAGAAGACGGTAGGCCTGATCCCGTTCCGGACCAGGCATTCGATGATCGCGCCCGAGCAGGGGGCGCAGCAGGAATGCAGCAGGATCTCCCTGCTTCCGTCGGGCGTCGCTACCTGCAGCATGATTCCCGGGGTTTACGCGGATTCCCTCCCTGACGGCGGGACCCGCCCTCTTCCTTGCAGCAGCAGGAAGACAGCGCGCAACCCTCGCATTTGCCGGAGGAGCATCCGCACCTGCCGCTGCCGCCGCGCCAGCACCTGACGGCGAAGACCATCAGCGCAGCGATGACGAGAAGTACTATGACGGTGGGCAGGTTCATCATTATCCTATATGAACAGTTGCGCCAGGAGATACGCCAGCAATGCGACGACCCAGGCGACGGCACATTGCGCTGCAACCATTATGCCAGCCCACTTGCCTCCGAGCTCGCGTTTCACGGATGCGATTGCGGCCACGCAGGGGGTGTACAGCAGGCAGAAAACCAGCATCGGGACGGCCGTGAGGGCGGTGAGGGCGGCCGTGGCGTCGAGCACCTCGAGCGATGCCACCACGCTTTCCTTCGCGAGGAAGCCGGAGATGAGGGCGGTGACAATCCGCCAGTCCCCGAGCCCGAGAGGCCTGAATACCGGGGCGATGAGGCCCGCAATCTGCGCCAGCATGCTTTCCTGCGGGTCCACGAGCTGGAGCCTGAAGTTGAACGACTGGAGGATCCAGATGACGACGGTCGCCAGGAAGATGATGGTGAAGGCGCGCTGGATGAAGTCCTTGGCCTTGTCCCAGAGGAGCCGGAGCACGTTCTTGGCGCCCGGCATGCGGTAGGTCGGAAGTTCCATCACGAACGGAGCCGGCTTGCCGGAATTGGGCATCACCTTCATCAGGAGCGCCACCGCCGTGCCCACGAATATTCCGAGCAGGTACATTATCACGAGTACGAGCCCGCCTCGGCCGGGGAAGAAGGTGCTCGTGAGGAAGCCGTAGATCGGGATCTTCGCCGAACAGCTTATGTAGGGGGTCAGGAGTATGGTCATCTTGCGGTCCCTGGACGACGGCAGGGTCCTGGTGGACATGATTGCCGGCACGGAGCATCCGAATCCTATGAGCAGGGGGACGATGCTGCGGCCGCTGAGGCCCACTTTCCTGAGAAGGTTGTCGGTCACGAAGGCGACGCGCGCCATATAGCCGCTGTCCTCGAGTATGGACAGGAAGAAGAACAGGATGCAGATTATGGGCACGAAACTCAGCACGCTTCCCACGCCGCCGAAGATTCCGTCCACGACGAGGTCCTGCACCGCCTCGTGCACTCCCAGCCTCGCCAGACCGGCCCCGGTCACGCCTGCAAGCCAGGATATGCCCTGGTCGAGCCAGTCCTGCAGCGGTGCGCCGAGCACGTCGATGGACAGCCAGATGATGAGCGACATTATGGCAGCGAATATGGGGATGGCGGTCCACCTGCCGGTGAGCACCTGGTCTATCTTCTCGCTGCGGATGAATTCCTTGCTGCGGCGCGGCTTCACGACCGTCTGCGCGCAGAGCCTGCCGATGAAGGAGAAGCGCATGTCGGCGATGGCGGCCTTGCGGTCCATTCCGCGCTCCTGCTCCATCTCCACGATGATCTTCTCTATCGCGGCTTTGTCGTTGTCGTGCAGCCCGAGGGCCTTTTCCATCGCCGGGTCGCCCTCCACGAGCTTGTCCGCCGCGAAGCGCACGGGGATGCCGGCCTTCTCCGCGTGGTCCTCGATGAGGTGCATTATGCTGTGCAGGCAGCGGTGTACCGCTCCGCCGTGGTCTTCCTTGCTGCAGAAGTCCTGGCGGGCGGGCGCCTCCTGGTATTTCGCCACGTGGACGGCGTGCTCGATGAGCTCGTCTATACCCTCGTTGTTGGCGGCGCTGATGGCGACCACCGGGATGCCGAGGATGCGCTCCATCTCGTTGAGGTTGATGGCGCCTCCGTTCCCCCTGACCTCATCCATCATGTTGAGTGCCAGCACCATGGGCGTTTCCAGCTCCATCAGCTGCATGGTCAGGTAGAGGTTGCGCTCTATGTTGCTCGCGTCCACGATGTTGATGATTCCCTTGGGCTTCTGCTTCAGGATGAAATCGCGGGACACGATCTCCTCGGAGGTGTAAGGCGAGAGCGAATAGATGCCCGGCAGGTCGGTCACCAGGGTATCCGGATAGCCGCGGATCACGCCGTCCTTGCGGTCCACCGTGACGCCGGGGAAGTTGCCCACGTGCTGGTTGGCGCCGGTGAGCTGATTGAAGAGCGTCGTCTTGCCGCAGTTCTGGTTGCCTGCCAGCGCGAAGGTGAGCACGGTGCCTTTCGGCAGGGGATTCTCGTGCTCCTTCTGGTGGTAGCGGCCGCCTTCGCCGAGGCCCGGGTGCTCCAGGAGATCCGTCAGCGCGGGGATTTCTTTCCGGCCGTCGTCGGCTTTCTCTTCTCCGCCGCTTTCCGCAGGCCTGACTCCGTCCGGGTCGATACCTATCTTCGCGGCATCCGCGATGCGCATCGTGAGGGAGTAGCCGTGGATCATCAGTTCCATCGGATCCCCCATCGGGGCATATTTGGTGAGGGTCACCTCCGCTCCGGGGATGACTCCCATGTCGAGGAAGTGCTGGCGCAGGGCTCCCGCGCCTCCTACTTCCGTGATTATGGCTGATTTACCTATCTCAAGCTGGTCCAGTGTCATGGCTGCAAAATTAGTCAACTTGCCCGGCGCAGGCAATACCTAAATATTGGTATTGATTGTCAGGATTATTCGCGATATTTGCTTTGTATGAAAAAGATGTTGCTGACGCTGCTGGCATTGCTGCCGCTATCTGCCGCCGTTTCTGCGCAGGAGACTGCCGGGGCCGCCGCCCGGGAGGACGCCGGATGCTCCGCCGCCCTGGGCGCGGGCAGGCTGATCGCTACTGAAACGGTTATCGCCGAATCCCCCGACCCCGCAGGCATCTACCTCTACACCCCCGCGATCGCCGAGGGCTTCGACGGCCGCTTCGTGGTGGCGGTGGACTACGGTGGGCCCGGCACCTGGCAGCTCGACGGGCCGACCTCCGACTTCGGGGACTACTCCGCCGGCAACCAGATACGGGTGCTGCTCTCCGACGACGAGGGCGCGACCTGGCGCGATCCCGGCGCACGCATCCCCATGATGCACGAAATCCTCTTCAAGGCGGGGAGCTCCTTATATATGATAGGTCATTCCGGCCGGCTCCTGATCACCCGCAGCGACGACAACGGGGAGACCTGGAGCGATCCGGCGGTGCTCTGCAACGAGCCGCGCTGGCACCAGAGCTGCGGTGCCGTGGATATCCACGACGGCAAGGTGACCCTGGTCTATGAGAAGTGGGTGGAGGAAAAGCATCCCTGGCCCGGCGTGGGGCCGGTGCTGATGCAGGCGGACGTGGACTCGGACCTCACCAAGGCGTCCAACTGGAAATTCTCAGAACTCTATAATCCCGATGCCGACATAGCCGCCGCCAAGCCCTCCGGAATCCCCGCCATAAAGGCGCGCAACGCCGGAATCCTCGAGACCAACGTGGTG
>CADAFW010000081.1 GCA_902787295.1 uncultured Bacteroidia bacterium | reverse complement strand
TCCGGTGGGGATGCCGCTGACGGTCCAGGTGCCGCCTGCCTTGAGGAGCAGTTCGGGCTTGTCGCCGCCGGCCAACAGCTCGTTGTAAAGCTTCGTGCCGGTATTGTCCTCGGAATAGGTTACGCTGCCGTCTTCGTAGACGGTCGTACCTTCGAATCCGTAAACCGACGGCTTCTCGCCGGAAGATCCGCCGGTCCAGGTCTCCGACCAGAGGACGGTGCCGCTTTCAGCTCCGTCGCCGCCGGGTTCGGAGCCGGCCAGGCTCAGGTTGATGACCTTGACCTTGGCCCTGGTGAACTCGAGGGGCTTGGAAGCGGACAGTTCGGCCGTCTTGGTGGTCGAATTGCCGCCTGCGTCGGTGACGGTCACCGAGAAAGTCCCGGAAGTCATGCTGACCGGAACGCAGCCGAACCAGACGTTGAATCTGCCTTCATCGTCCTTGGTGAGGTCCGAAGCGTCCAGGGTAAGGGTGGACTTTCCGTTGCTGCTGATCTCCAGGCTGCCGTCTGCGAGCATGTACTTGCAGCTCGGGCCGGCGACGCTTGCGGGGAAGGAGAGCACGACGGTCGAAATCGCATCGGCGCTGCAGTCCGAGAGGACCAGCTTGCCGAATGCGTTGACGGGGCTGAACTCAAGGTCTATGTCCGAGGCGTCTGAGAGGCTGCTCTCCAGCACCGTGGATGCGGTGACGAGATGGGCGGCCTCGTCGCAGGAGAACTGCGTCGGAGTCTGCTCGTCAGGAATCACCGCCCAGACGTAGGTATGGGTGGCGGCTATGTAATTGCTCGTAAACCCTCCTGCGTTATTCTCCGGAGCCGTGCTGTCGTAATTGCCCTTCGGCGACAGGACGCGTAGCGCGGTGCCGGCGGAGGCATTGTCGAGGCTTGCGGTGAAGGTCGTCGAGGTGCCTTCCGCATCCGGGGTCACATTGACGGCGGTAGCGGTGCCGACATAGATCCTGGCCTGCTTGTTCCGGGTCCATTCGGAAGGGTAAACGGATCCTTCCTTGTCCAGGAACTGGGTTTTAGTGCCTTCTGCGGCGAATCCGGCGTGGAATGTGACTTCCACGGTGTCACCGTCCTTTTCTTCATATGCGGGGCTGACTTTCTGGCAGGAAAGAAAAGTCAGGGAAGCCATGATGATGGCCAGTAGTTTCAAACTTGTCTTCATTGCCGGATATCAGTCAAAATTGAACGGATCGTCGTCCTCGGGAACCGGATCGATGCCGTTCGGGCTGTTGTCCAGCAGAACGGATTCGTTGAAACAGAAGCGGATCACTTCCGTCTCCGGATTCTCGTATGGAAAAACTTTCTTCATCGTTATAATCATGTGGTGAAAAAGCCGGCCTCGGGGACCGGCTTTTATGAGTGGAAGAAGTCAGGAGACTAGAGCTTCGGGCCGGCTGCCACGAGGGCCTTTCCGGCTTCGTTGCCTTCGTACTTCTTGAAGTTCTTGATGAAACGGCCTGCGAGGTCCTTTGCCTTCTCGTCCCATACTGAAGGATCGGCGTAGGTGTCGCGAGGATCGAGGATACCGGTGTCGACTCCGTTGAGGACGGTAGGAACCTCGAAGTTGAAGTAAGGGATCTTCTTGGTAGGGACCTTGTCGATGCTGCCGTCAAGGATGGCGTCGATGATGCCGCGGGTGTCACGGATGGAGATACGCTTTCCGGTACCGTTCCAGCCGGTGTTCACGAGGTATGCCTTCGCGCCGCTCTTCTGCATCTTCTTCACGAGTTCCTCAGCGTACTTGGTCGGGTGCAGCTCGAGGAATGCCTGTCCGAAGCAAGCGGAGAAGGTCGGAGTGGGCTCGGTGATGCCGCGCTCGGTTCCTGCAAGCTTTGCGGTGAAGCCGGAGAGGAAGTAGTACTTGGTCTGCTCGGGATCGAGGATGGAGACGGGAGGAAGAACGCCGAATGCGTCTGCGGAGAGGAAGATCACCTGCTTTGCAGCCGGACCCTGGGAATAGGGACGGACGATCTTGTTGATGTGATAGATAGGGTAGGAGACGCGGGTGTTCTCGGTCACGCTCTTGTCTGCGAAGTCGATCTTGCCCTCGGCGTCCACGGTTACGTTCTCGAGGAGAGCGTCGCGGCGGATGGCGTTGTAGATGTCGGGCTCGCTTTCCTTGTCCAGGTTGATGACCTTGGCGTAGCAGCCGCCCTCGAGGTTGAAGACGCCCTCGTCGTCCCAGCCGTGCTCGTCGTCACCGATGAGGAGGCGCTTGGGGTCGGTGGAGAGGGTGGTCTTACCGGTTCCGGAGAGACCGAAGAAGATGGCGGTGTTCTCGCCGTTCATGTCGGTGTTGGCTGAGCAGTGCATGGAAGCGATGCCGCGGAGGGGGAGGAAGTAGTTCTGCATGGAGAACATACCCTTCTTCATCTCGCCGCCGTACCAGGTGTTGAGGATGACCTGCTCCTTGCTGGTGACGTTGAATGCGACGGCGGTCTCGGAGTTGAGGCCCATCTCCTTGTAGTTGTCAACCTTGGCCTTGGATGCGCAGTATACGATGAAATCAGGCTCCTGGTCGAATTCGGCCTGGTTCTGCGGACGGATGAACATGTTGGTGACGAAGTGTGCCTGCCATGCAACCTCCATGATGAAGCGGACCTTCATGCGGGTGTCCTTGTGGGTTCCGCAGTAGCCGTCCACCACGAAGAGCCTCTTGCCGCTGAGCTGCTTGATTGCTAGATCCTTCAGGGCCTTCCAGTTCTCCTCGGAAAGGGGATGGTTGTCGTTCTTGTACTCCTCGGAAGTCCACCATACGGTGTCCTTGGAATTCTCGTCCATGACGATGTACTTGTCCTTGGGAGAACGGCCGGTGTAGATTCCGGTCATCACGTTGATGGCTCCGAGTTCGGTCACCTGACCTTTGTCAAAACCCTCGAGACCAGGCTTGGTCTCTTCGTTGTAAAGCACTTCGTAAGTAGGGTTGTAGAGTATTTCGGTCACTCCGTTGATACCATACTTGCTCAAATCCATTTTTGCCATAAGAATTGTATAAAAAGTTTAAAAAATCTCCTGTGTTCCGACATTTTTCAAATGTCGCGCGCAAAGTTAGTGATTCGCCGGATATTTTCCAACTTTTCAGGGCTGTTCTTATGCTCAGATTTCGCCTTTGTCCATCATCTCCCTGCAGACGGCCAGAATGTCCGACGGAGCGCCGTTCCGGGGGTCCCTGCTCCACTCCGACAATTCGTCGAAAGTGAATCCCGGATGCTCCCGGGCGTATTTTTTCACGACGCTCTCCGTGTCCGGCCCTTTCCTGCCGTGGGTGCGGCATACGTCGCAGCAGCCGCAGTCGGCGGACTCTTCCTGCCCGAAGTAATCCAGCAGGAAACGCGAGCGGCAAAGGCTGCTTTCCGTGGCGTATTCCGTCATTGCCGCGAGCCTGTCTTCCGCCGCCTTCCGGAGGAAATCGTATTTGTCCGGCAGGAGGTTCACGTTGCCCGGTTCGAGGCGGTTGTGGTGCAGCGTGATCACCGTGCTGTGGTCGGCGGGGACATACCTTATCACGTGCTCCAGCGAGATGCCGTACAGCAACTGCCTCAGGAGCGGGACGCCGATGCCCAGTTCGGCCCCGATGCGCTCTTCGTCGATGGTCACGGGGTAGCTGAAAATGCCAGGATGCCGCCTCATCAGGATTTCCAGCAGCGCGGTCATCTTCGGGTCCGGGAAATCGATTTCATAAAGCTGGTCGCGGTCGGTGACTATCTTCACCTGGGTGGCGATGTCGATGTCCTCGGAATAGGTGATGTGGTCGGACTGCTCGAGGTACCTGAGCGCATAGCGCGTCTGCGCCTGCGGGAGCGCGAAATGCGTGCAGAACTCCACCAGGTCGAATTTCAGCTGGCGGGAGACGCCCGTTTCGTACTGTATCCCGTAGAAAATGTGCAGTTTCTGGTAGATGTCGGCAATGAAGTCCAGCGGAGGGAAAGACACGTCCAGGATCTGCTTCATGTTGCGCAGGTCCGTAGCGTTCCAGAGCAGCACCGCATACGAGCGGAGACCGTCCCTGCCGGCGCGTCCCGCTTCCTGGAAATATGCCTCCAGGCTGTCCGGGGGGCTCATATGGGCCACGAAACGCACGTCAGGCTTGTCTATGCCCATGCCGAAAGCGTTGGTGCAGACCATCACCCTTATGGTGCCCATCTTCCACTCCGCCTGCCTGCGCGTGCGCAGTTCCGGCCCGATCCCGGCATGGTAGAACGATGCGGAGACCCCGCCGGCGGCCAGGTAGGCGGCGACCTCCTCGCATTTGCGGCGGTGGCGCATGTAGATGATGCCGGAGCCTCCTACGCCCTTGCAGATGTCGAGTATCTGCCCGTATTTGTCCTGGCTTTCGCGAACTATGTAGGAAAGGTTGGGCCTTTCGAAACTGCTCCTGATCATCGTGAAACCGCCCACTCCGGCCTTGTCCTCCGCAGTCTTCGCCATCCTCCTCGGATCGGCCTCCGGATAGCGCGAGAGCCTCTCCATGATGTCTTCCGCGACCTTCGGGGTGGCCGTCGCCGTGAGGGCTATCACAGGTGCGTCCAGCACTTTCCTCAGCTCGCCGATGCGCAGGTAGTCCGGGCGGAAGTCGTAGCCCCACTGGGAAATGCAGTGCGCTTCGTCCACCACGATGAAGCTGACCTTGAGCACGTCGAGGTAGGAGCGGAAAAGCTGGGTGCCGAGCCGCTCGGGGGAGACATAGAGTAGCTTGCAGTCGCCGTAGGCGGCGTTGTTGAGCGCCAGGTCCACCTCCCTCCGGGTCATCCCGGCGTGGATGCTGAGCGCCTTGATGCCGCGGTCTTCGAGGTTCTGCACCTGGTCCTTCATCAGGGCGATGAGAGGGGTGATGACGAGCGCGACCCCCTCCCGCATCAGCGCAGGCACCTGGAAGCAGACGGACTTGCCGCCTCCGGTGGGCATTATGGCGAGCACGTCGCCTCCCGCGAGCGCGGTGGCGATGATTTCTTCCTGCATCGGCCTGAAGCTCTCGAAACCCCAGTATCGGAAGAGTATGTCCGAAGCGTCCGTCATTGCAGGACAAAATTATCAATAATTACGGAATAATCCCTCTATCTCTTGCGGACAAAGAGCAGCAAAGAATCCCGGCATTTTTCGGGGGCACCATTTGGCACCGCCGCCGGAGTATACGCCATCCGGCGGCTACAGCGCTGGCGCTGCGGCGGGCTCTGCTGAAGGCCCTCCTCGCGCCCGGCTGTTGCCCGGACCCTCGCCCCCTCATTCGCGCGCATTTCAAGCGAAAGTGCGCTCGAATCGGCTTCCCGCACCCTCATTCGCGCGCGTTTCCGTCAAAAGTGCGCTCGTTCCGGCACCTCAACCCTTTATTCGCGCGCGATTTTGGCAATTATGCGCTCGTTCCGGCTTCTCAACCCTTTTTTCGCGCGCATTTCAAGCGAAAGTGCGCGCGTCGGAGCTCGTAATACGGCAATTCGGGAGCATTTGCGCCAATGACACGCCCGAAACGGTGCACAAACAGTGATTTGGGATCGTTTTTGTCGGAAACACGCCAAAAACGGATGCTGGAGGGGGATCCGGGAGTGTTCAGAGGAAAAACAATCCCCGAACGGCAGCATTGTATCTGGCGGATAACGCGCTATAGATTACCGAGATACGTTGAGTTCTATGCTCAATTTCGGGCATAGAAAACCACGTAACTACCTGAAAACTGGATTGTTAAACGACATGTGCAATCTGCCTGTAATGGGCAGGCGCGATTTCGGGAGCAAGGCGATGCCCCGCAGGCGGGACCGTCAACCCTCATTTCAGGTCCCGCCTGCGGGGCATCGCTTTGCGAAGACAAATAATGAAGGGCCTTGAACGGGGAAGGGGCCTGCAGACGTTGCGGGGCGGAACACAAAAAAAACATAAGGGGATAATCCCGAATTATTAAGTAAATTTGCAGTCGATGAAAGGCAAATTGTATCTCATTCCTTCTCCGTTGGGCGAAGGCGATCCCGCCGAGGTGCTTCCCGCAAGCACCCTGGAGCTCGCATGCTCGCTCAGGTGCTTCGTGGTGGAGGAAGTCCGCACCGCCCGCCGCTTCCTTTCGAAGGCCGGCCTCAAGGGCCACGTGGACGAACTGGAATTCCACGAACTCAACGAGCACAGCTCGCAGGAGGAAGTGGAATCCTATGCCGCCCTCTTCGACGGCGGGGACGTCGGACTCATCTCGGAGGCCGGGCTTCCGGCGGTTGCCGATCCCGGCGCCGCCCTGGTCGCGCTGTGCCACCGGCAGGGGATTGAGGTCGTGCCGCTGGTGGGGCCTTCCTCGCTGATGCTCGCGCTGATGGCCTCCGGGCTCAACGGCCAGCGCTTCACCTTCTGCGGCTACCTTCCCGCCAAGACCGACGAGCGCCGCAGCGCCCTGAAGGACGTGGAAAGGCAGTCCCGCGCCGCGAGTTGCAGCCAGATCATTATCGAGACGCCGTACCGCAACGACTCGCTCTTCGCTGACATGCTCCAGTGCCTTTCTCCCGGAACGCGGGTGACCGTAGCCGCCGACATTACCCTTCCGACGCAATTCATCCGGACCCGTACGGTCGCGGCCTGGCGCAAGGAAGGCCTGCAGATAGGCAAGCGCCCGTGCGTATTCATAATTCTTGCATAGATGAAAGGAAAGATAGAACTCAGGGGCCTCGAATTCCACGCCTTCCACGGCTGCCTGCCGGAAGAGCGCGAGAACGGCAATCTCTTCGTGGTGGACTTCAGCGGAGTCTGCGACGTGGATGCCGCCGCGGTGTCGGACGACCTTGCCGATGCGGTGGACTACGCCGCGGTCTATGACGTCATCGCAGCGGAGATGGCGGAGCCCTCCAATCTTATCGAGCACGCGTGTGCGCGTATCGTGCGTGCGGTCACGGCCGCTTTCCCGCAGTTCAGCCACGTGAGCGTGCGGCTTTCCAAGCACAACCCTCCCGTCTCCGGCAAGGCGGAGTGGTCTTCGGTAACCATTGAAAATGAATAAGGCTAAACTCACGTTCC
>CADAFW010000080.1 GCA_902787295.1 uncultured Bacteroidia bacterium | reverse complement strand
ATAAAAACGTAACGACAGGTTATTAATAACAATTCAAACCTCTAATAATCACAAACCATGCGTAAACTAATCCTCGCAACTGCAATCCTGCTGACGGTCTTCCCTTCAGCATTTGCACAGGTCAAGTACAACCAGTACGGCGTTGCCGTGGAATCCGACGTACTTGACGCGGAATCCCAGGATGGATTCCTGGTCCTGGAATCACCTAAATCGGACTACAAGATCTGGTTCGACAACCGCGTCCAGTTCGATGCAGGCGGCTTCTTCGGGGCTCCCGAATGGGCCGATCCCATCGGAAACGGCATCAGCATCCGCCGTGCCCGTTTCGCCATCAAGGCGCAGGTGAGCAAGGACTGGTACGGAGAATTCGACATGGACCTCTCTAACGGTCTCGTCGAGCTCAAGGACGCCATAGTCCGCTACACCGGTATCAAGAACCTGGAACTCCAGGCCGGTAACTTCAAGGAGTTCTTCTCCATCCAGCGCAACTCATCCTCACGCTACCTGCTGATGATCGAGCGTCCTATGGTATGCTCCGCTCTGGCTCCTTCCCGCCACCTGGGTATCAACGCCAAGTATGACAATCCCTGGCTCTGGGCATCCCTCGGCTTCTTCGGACAGGAAGGCGCAGGTTCTGAAGAGTGGACCAACGTCGCCGACAACAACAAGGACTTCGGCCGCGGCATCAGCTTCAAGAACAACACCGGTTACGCCGTGACCGCGAAGGTCGTCTTCCGTCCTCTCTGCAAACTGGACAACGCGAGCCTGCACATCGGCGCCGGCTACTCCTACCGCACCACCCTGGCCAGCATGGCTACAGGCGAATGGGGCACCTACCGCGCCAGCGCCCGCAACTCCACCAGCATCAACCGCAAGAAATACATCGACACCAACAACCTGAAGGGCTACGACTACAACAACCTTTGGACAATCGAGCTTGCAGGTCACTGGAACGGACTCCGCTACGAGGCCGCCTACATCGGCGACAACGTGCATTTCAAGGACAACTCCGATCCCGCCAGCCTCACCACCAACAACTTCGGCGGCTGGTACGTCCAGGCAGGCTACCTGCTCTTCGGCGGCAAGCAGCGCTACGACTCCAAGGGAGCCAAGTACACCCGCGCCCTCCGCGGACAGAAGTGGGGCGACGTGGAGCTTTGCGCCCGCTATGAATTCTGCGATCTCAACGACTTCGGCGAGAACGTGAAGAACAAGGTTTACGGCGGTGCAGCCGAAGCCTATACCGTAGGTCTCAACTGGTGGGTCACCAACAACGTACGCATGCAGCTGAACTACCAGTACAACAACAACGACCGCTATGCCAACGGAAAGAACAAGCTTTTCGTCGGCCTGGATGACGCCGGCAAGCCCACGAAAGACTATGCGAAGGTAGTCGCAGGCGCAAAGCAGGGCGGCGTGGACTACAGCATGGTCGCTTTCCGTGTTGAAGTTGATTTCTAAACTGAATGGATATGAAAAAGTTATTGTTTGCAATACCGGTTCTGGCATTTGCACTTGCAGGATGCGTGAAAGACGAACCTTATGTAAATCCCAATCCCACTCCGGATCCCGGTCCCGTCGATCCCGTGGTCACCAAGACTGTCTTCATCAACGAGGTCAACTGCGGCACCAAGGAATTCGAGATCTACAATGCATCTGACAAAGCCGTCGACATCGCCGGCTATACCTTCACCAAAGACGACAAGGATGCCTGGACCGTTCCCGCAGGCAAGGGCAACATCCCCGCGAAGGGATTCCTCGTGTTCACGGCCAAGAACGCGGACCCGAACGAAGGACCTTCATTCGGCCTGAGCGGCACGAAGGGCTTCAAGCTCTGCATGTACAAGAACAGCGACACCTCGGAAGCCAACCTGGTGGACATGATCGACAATTCCGCAAGCGTGGAGGGATTCAAGACCGTCGATGACGGCTGGACGCTCTCCCGCAAGACGGACGGCGCCGATGAGCTGGTGCTCGTGGAAGGCGGCACCATCGGCAAATCGAACGGTGCCGAGCCCGCTGCCGTAGGTAAGCTTTACGTCAACGAGGTCAACTGCGGCACCAAGGAATTCGAGATCTACAACGGCACCAACAAGGCCGTGGATATCGCCGGCTACACCTTCACCAAGGACGACAAGGATCCCTGGACCGTCCCTGCAGGCAAGGGCAACATCCCCGCGAAGGGATTCCTCGTGTTTACCGCCAAGAACGCCGATGCGACTGCCGGACCCGCATTCGGCCTGAGCGGCACGAAGGGCTTCAAGCTCTGCATGTACAAGAGCGACGACACCTCGGAAGCCAATCTGGTGGACATGATGGACAATTCCGCCACCGTGGAGGGATTCAAGACAGTCGAAGACGGAAAATCCATCGGCCGCAAGACTGACGGTGCGGATGAACTGGTATTGTTCTCCACCCCGTCCCTCGGGAAATCCAACTCCGAAGGCGTAATCGAATAATCAGGCTTTTAAACATTTATATTATGGCAGAACTCAAAATCGGCGAGCAGAGCAAGCCCCGCTTCGAATTCCGCAGTTTCGGGCAGAACTTCTGCGAAGCGCACAAGAGGATGGCCCGTCTTTCCGTTCCCGTACCCGAGAAGGTATGGGAACGCGAAAGCGACGAGATCTACATCATCTCCGCAAAGAACGATATCAACAACACCAAGATCCGCAATGGCAAGATGGACATCAAGACATACGTCCAGACCGTCGACGGACTCGAGCAGTGGAACCCGCTGATGAAGGGCGAATTCCCCATCTCCCGCGAAGTGCTGGAGAAGGAGGTCTTCCCCGCCTTCATGGTGGAGATGCCGGGGCTCGACAAGGACACCTACACCTTCGAGGAATTCATCGCGATGGTGAAGGCCAATCCCGACCTTGCCGCCGTGCGCGTGCACAAGCAGCGCTTCGGCTATATGGTGAACGACACCATCTGCGAGGTGGGCAACGTCCTTATCAACGGCGCGAAGGTGGTGACCATCAATTCGGAATCCACCGAGATAGAAGACATCAAGAAGACCATCGCCGACTGCGGACTCGAGGGCGTGGAGAACATCAACTACCTCCAGGCCATCAAGCGCGTGATCGGAATGAGCGACAAACCACTGGCAAACGAATAGGATATGGCACAGGAAATCGAAAAGAAATTCCTGGTGAAGGGAGACTTCAAGGCCGATGCATTCAAGGCCACCCGCATCACCCAGGGCTATCTCTGCAGCGTTCCGGAGCGCACCGTGCGCGTCCGCGTAAAGGGAGACAAGGGATTCATCACCATCAAGGGCATAGGCAACGCGTCAGGCGCCGCACGCTTCGAGTGGGAGAAGGAAATCCCCGTCGACGAAGTGAAGGCCCTCCTGGACCTCGCCGAGCCGGGCGTGATTGACAAGACGCGCTATCTGGTGAAGAACACCGACGGCAAGCACGTCTGGGAAGTGGACGAGTTCTACGGCGACAACGACGGCCTGACCGTGGCCGAAGTGGAGCTCACCGACGAGGACGAGGCTTTCGACAAGCCCGCCTGGCTGGGGGAAGAAGTCACCGGAGATCCCAAGTACTTCAACTCGATGTTGATGAAAAACCCGTACAAGAATTGGAAATAAAGGTTTTGCATAACACCGTCATCTGTCTTCTGATGGCCTTGTCCCTGAGCGCCTGTCTCGGGGACAAGCCATACGGAGACGGCGATGACACCGGCGGGAACACACCCTCCGGTGAGACTGCTTATACCCTGGGCACCCCCGTCTCCTACAGCACCAACCTGGACGGCCTTTCGGCCATCTGCCTCAACGAAGCCGGCAACGGCCTCCTGATAGCCAGGGACAACGGGGATGTCCTGGAATACGACCTGGACGGGTCGCGCGTGGCAACCAACACCATGCCCAACCCCGACGGCAGAAGCAAAGTGGACCTGGAAGGGATCACGAAAGCCGCCGACGGCAGCATCTACCTCTGCGAGGAGCGCTTCCGCGAGGTCTGGAAACTCAATGCCGACCACAAGGGAATGACTCTCCTGTCCAAGGGCCCGACCGAAGCCCAGAACGAAGACAACCAGGGTTTCGAGGGCATTGCGGCAGGGCCGGACGGCCTGCTGTATGTGGCCAACCAGAGCAAACCGTTCCGCGTCTATACCTATTCGACCAAGACCAAGGCCTGGGGAACTGCATTTGACGTCACCTGGGCGCAGAGCCTGTCCGACATCTATTTTGACGTCGATGACGGGACGCTTTGGATCACGGATGCTAAAACGCAGAAACTCACGCAGCTCAAGACGGACGGCACCGTCATCCGCAACATCGACATTTCCTTCGTGAAGAAGCCCGAGGGATTCTGCAAGGATGCCGCACGCAAACTGTTCTGGTTCGTGTGCGACAAGGAAAACAAGATCTATAAAGTAAGCTACAAGTAATGGCAGAAGAAGAGAAAGCGGTGCAGTTCGACCCGCTGGACATGAACAACTACAAGGTCGAGAAACTGCCCAAGATGCAGAAATCGAAGTTCGAGACCTGGATGGCCCGCCTCGGCGGACCTCTGGCGGCAATCGTGTTCGTCTGGATCTGCTGGTTCTGCCATATAGGCTTCATCGACAACCTGGACACGGGCCTCCTTGCATCCAAGGCGCAGGCAAGGCTCGATGCCCTCGGATTCGACGGCTTCATCCGCGCCAATTACGCGATGCTGGCCATCTTCGCGGCGAGCCTCATCCTCTGGATAACGGAGGCCCTGCCGAACTATCTCACCTCCCTGCTCCTCATCCTGGGCGTGGTGCTGTTCAACGTGACCACGCAGAAGGATGCCCTCGCCCAGCTCGGACACCCTGTGATGTGGCTCAACATCCTGAGTTTCGTGCTGGCGTCCATGCTCGTGAAGACCCGCTTCGCCAAGCGCCTCGCCCTAGCCTTCGTCATCAAGTTCGGCAGAAGCGCCAAGGGCGTGCTCTGGAGTTTCCTGGTCATCAACCTGGTGCTGTCGGCGTTCATCTCCGCGACCACGGTGAAGGCGACCATAATGCTCCCCATCTTCATGGTCATCTGCGCCATCTACGGGGCTTCCGGCGGCAACAGGAACAATTTCGGACGCAACCTCGTAATCCAGAACCTCTTCCAGGTGAACATAGGCGCCAACGCCTTCTACACCGGCTCCGGAGCGCATCTGCTAGCCATTTCGCTCATCGCCGGCTTCGTGGGCTCCTGCGACTTCGGCTATAAGGAATGGCTCGTGGCGGTGGGCCCGATGAGCATCATAATCCTGGTCGTCGGCCTGCTGATGGGAATGTACGTGTTCTTCCCGATGAAGAAGGAAGAGCAGGTGCCGCAGATCGAAGGCGGCATAGAGAAACTCCGGGGCGAACTGGACAAGATGGGCAAGATGTCCCTGGAGGAATGGAAGGCGGTGGGAATCTTCTGCATCGTGCTTTTCCTCTGGGTCACCAAGGGAACGTTCCACAACATCGACGAGACCATCGCGGCCCTCATCGGCGCCATCCTGGCCCTTGTTCCGGGCGTAGGGGTGGTCAAGTGGAACGACGTGGACATCCCCTGGCACCTGATGCTCTTCTCGGCGGGCGCATACGTGCTTGGCAGCGGCCTCAACGCCACCGACCTGCCGAATACGATGGTGAACGCCGCCTTCGACGCGCTCGGCATCACCAACAGCACGCCTTACTGGGTGCTCTACGTGGTGCTGACCTTCGTGATGATGTACTCCGGCCTGGTCTTCCAGTCCAAGACCATACGCACGATGGTGTTCGTCCCCATCGCGCTGGGCGTGGAGAAACGTTTCGGATTCCCGGCCATGAGCCTTGCGCTGCCGGTATCCATGCTCATAGAGCACTGCTACGTCCTGCCTTTCAACAGCAAGCCGGCGGCACTGCTCTACAACACCAACCAGTACAGCATGACCGATGCCTTCAAGTACGGCATCACGATGATGACCTTCTCCTGGGTCCTCATCCTCATTTTCGGACAGACAATACTGAAATGGCTCCACATCACACCGGGGCTGTTCTAAAACATAACTGACGATATGTCAATCGATTGGAACCTCATACTGCGGCTCGTGATCGCAGGTCTGATGGGCGGAATCATAGGCCTTGAGCGCGAATCCCGCGCAAAGGAGGCCGGCATCCGCACCCACTTCATCGTGGCGCTGGGCAGCGCCCTTTTCATGATCATCTCACAGTACGCATTCAACGGGCGCTTCGATGCCGCGCGAGTGGCCGCGCAGGTGGTATCCGGCATCGGTTTTCTCGGCGCCGGCGTCATCATTTTCCAGAAGAACGTCATCCGTGGAGTGACCACAGCCGCCGGGCTCTGGGTGGTCGCGGCCATAGGCCTGGCCTGCGGGGCCGGTATGTACGTGGTCGCGGGCACGGCCACGGTGCTTACGGCCATCTGCTTGGAAATGATGCACTTCTTCCATCTCCACTACGGGGAGAAACTCGTGGACATCAAGCTCGACACCCACGGCAACAAGGACCTCGCCACCGTGATGGACGCACTGGAGAAAGCAAAGATAAACGTGGAATCCTACTCCGTCTTCGAAGGCAAGGTACACCTCTCGCTGCGTATGCCCACCAGGCATTATGCCGAGCAGCTGCACACGCTGTTCGAATTGCTCGAGGGCTTCAATATAGAGGAGCTCAGCTAGCGCCGGGGCGGAGTGTTCGTCTAACGCGTTCTCACACCGTAATTTACGTCGACGGAAACCTTGGGTTTGCCGTCGCGCTCCGCTTTCTTGGCGTCGGCTTCCGCTTCGCTGCGGCCGGTCTTGGTCGTGATGACGATCACGCCGTTGGCGCCTCGTACGCCGTAGATGGAAGCGGACGCATCTTTCAGGACATCGACGGATTGCACGTCATTCGGATTCACCCACATTATGCTGTCCACGGTGACGCCGTCCACGGGAATTGATGCCGCGTATGGTCACGGAGGGCTCCCCATGGCCGTTCGCCGGACCGATCTGCACGCCGGCGACCCGGCCGCGGAGATAGTCGTAGATGTTATTGTAGGAACCTATCTCGTTCTGGTTCACGGTAACCTTGTCCACGGAGTAGGTGTTATTCTTCCTGGACACCGTGCCATAGCCGATATTAAGTTCCTCATTCTCATTGCTTTCAGCCGGCAGCTGTGCCTTGCGGAAGGCGGCGCATGAGCTCAGCAGCAGCAGGGAGAGGCATACGAGGGCGACGGTGATTCTTTTCATGGTATAGGGCGTTGGTGATTATTTATCTCTGTCGAAAACGGCTCTCTCCTTGTTCCCGTTGATCAGGACGATCCGCGTCTCCCCCACCGAGACTATCTTGAACTTTATGGGCTTGGCGAGGGACTTGCGGTAGTGCTTTTCCACCTTGGCGAGGATGCCGCAGACGAATTCCGGCAGGCCTTCCTGCGTGGCGGCGATGACAGTCTTGGATGGGTCCAGGTTGACCGTGAGATTGTCACCGTCCACAGCATAGACCCCGGAACTGGAATAGTCCAGGGTCACCTTGTAGTCCTTCCCGCCGGTGCTGATGTTCAGTACGCCGGCACCCTTCTGGGCGAAGGCGTGGCCGTCCTTATAGATGAAAGTGAGATAGAAAGTCCAGTTGTACCAATCCTTGGTCTCGGTGATCTTCCTGGTCCAGGAGCCGGTGAAAGCCATAGGGTCGAACTGCTCTTCTCCGGCAACTGCGCCGGATGCAACGTAACCGGATGCATCCACGGCCAGCAGGGTGAGGATCGCTAAGAGGAGTTTCTTCATCGTACACAGATGCTATGATGCAAAGTTAGCAGAATTAATTAATTTTGTCTTATGAGAGAAATCGGAGAAGTCCTTGCCGGATGCGGACTGCCGGCCGCCGAAATAGCGGACGAGCTGCGCAGGGCGCTGGCGGACAGAGGCTGCGCCGTGGTCACCGCCCCGCCCGGTGCGGGAAAGTCAACGCTGCTGCCCCTCACAATTCTGGACGGCTCCGGAAAGATTCTGATGCTGGAACCCCGCCGGCTCGCCGCAAGGCAGATCGCCATACGGATGGCCGAACTCATCGGGGAGCCCGCCGGAAAGACCGTCGGCTACCGCATCCGCTTCGAAAGCGTCGTATCCGCCGCCACCAGGATCGAAATCCTCACGGAAGGAATACTCACCCGCATGCTCGTGGACGACCCGACGCTCGAGGGCGTGTCCACCATAATCTTCGACGAATTCCACGAACGCAGCCTTGCCAGCGACACCGCACTCGCCCTCGCCCTGGAAGCCAGGAAACTGGTCAGGCCGGACCTGCGCATTGTCATAATGTCCGCCACCATCGACGCGGACGGCATCTGCAAGGCCTTGGGCGCGCCACACATCCGGAGCGAAGGGCGCATCTTTCCGGTGGACATCATCCGCGCAGACGTGGAAGCCGTGCCCGGAAATGCCGCGGAAGCGGTCTCCCACGTCATCAGGACGGCCCATAAGGAGCACGACGGGGACATACTCGCCTTCCTGCCCGGAGAGGCCGAAATAAGGCGCTGTGCCGAGCTTCTTGGAAGCGCCCTGGGCGACACCCGCATCTGCCCGCTGTACGGAATGCTCCCGCAGGACGAGCAGCGCCGCGCCATCGCCCCTTCCCGGCCCGGCGAAAGGAAGGTCGTGCTGGCCACCCCGATAGCCGAAACCTCGCTCACCATCGAGGGTGTGCGCGTGGTGGTGGACTCAGGACTGTACCGGAAAATGGAATTCTCCCCCCGCAGCGGGCTCAGCGGGCTGGTCACGGAACGGATAAGCCTGGATATGGCCAGGCAGCGCAGCGGGCGCGCAGGACGCGTCGCACCGGGCTGCTGCTACAGGCTGTGGAGCGTTGCCACGGAGGCGAGGATGGCGGAATGCCGCAAGCCCGAGATCCTGGAGGCCGACCTGGCATCCACCGTGCTGGACGTCGCAGCCTGGGGC
>CADAFW010000079.1 GCA_902787295.1 uncultured Bacteroidia bacterium | reverse complement strand
AAGATCATCGCCACCACGACCATAGGCACCGACCATATGGACATGGACTACTGCAGCCGCAAGGGAATCTACGTGAAGAACGCTTCCGGCAGCAAGTCCGGCTCGGTGATGAACTATGTCTTCTCCGCCCTCTACGGCGCCGCCGCGAGGAAAAGCATCCCGCTGACCGGAGCGACCTTCGGAATAGTCGGACTCGGCAGCGTAGGACGCAGGGTGGAATCCATGGCCATGACCCTCGGATTCAAGGTGATGCGCTGCGACCCTCCCCGCGCCGCCGCTGAAGGCCAGGAGCGTTTCTGCACCCTGGACGAACTGCTGGAAGGCAGCGACATAGTCTCCCTGCACGTCCCGCTCAACGACAGCACCCGTGCCATGGCGGACGCCGATTTCTTCTCCAAGATGAGGCTCGGGGCATTCTTCATCAACACTTCCCGCGGGGAACTCGTGGTGGAGGACGACCTTATCCGCTTCATCCCCAAGCTCGGGCCGGTGATCATCGACGCCTGGAACAACGAACCGGACATCGACCGCGACCTGATGGACCTCGTGGACATCGCGACGCCGCACATTTCCGGCTACTCCTACCAGGGCAAGCAGCAGGGCACGATGATGGCCGTACGCGCCATAGCCAGATTCTTCAGCATCAGCGAGTTATACGATTTCTTCCCGCCTGCCGAAGTAGAGGGGCTGGAAGCCGTCAAGCTCGACCTCAGGGGCAAGACCCAGGGCGAGATCGCGGCTATCCTGCAATACAACTACCCCATCTTCACCGACGACTTCATGTTCCGCATGGACCCCGGCGGATTCCAAAGGCTGAGGCAGGACTACCGCTACCGGCGGGAATACTACACTGACTGATGCACAACCACTGACAACCAACACTAATAACCGATAACACGATGGATAACGCAAAGATCAACGCACAGGTCGAGAGATTCCGCAAAGGATTCCCCTGGCTGGAAATAGCCGCCCCCGCAACGCCGGGCAAAGGCATCGAAATCCTCACGGAGGAAGAGCAGAAGCGGGCCGCCGCCTACGCGGACACTGCCGAAACAGCAGGACGCTGCAAATTCGTCCCCGCCTCCGGCGCCGCATCGAGGATGTTCAAGGACATCTTCGCCGGAATGGAGAAGCCCAACGACGCCACCACGGCGCTGGCGGACAAGCTCGAGGATTTCGCCTTCTATGACCCGGAGACCTTCGGACCGGCACCGCACGATCCCTGCGGCACTGCAAGGAAACTCCTGACGGACGAAGGCCTCGGCTACGGCAGCAAGCCCAAGGGAGTGCTGAAATTCCACCGCTATCCCGACGAGGTCAGGACCGCTCTTGCGGAGCATTTCGTCGAAGGACAGGCGTATATGCGCAACCCGGACGGCAGCGTCAACCTCGTCGTGACCATCTCCCCCGAGCACCGCGCCCTCTTCGAAGCGGCCGTCGCCGAGATCAAGGATACGTACGAGAAGCGCTACGGCGTAAAATACAATGTCAGCTTCACCTACCAGGACAAGGAGACCGACACGGTCGCCGTGGACAAGGACAACAAGCCCTTCGTGAAAGACGACGGCAGCATACTTTTCCGCCCTGCAGGACACGGCGCGCTCATCTACAACCTCAACGCCCTCGATGAGGAACTGGTGTCCATCAAGAACATAGACAACGTGTGCGTGGAGCGCATGCAGCCCACCACATATTTGTGGAAGAAAGTGCTCATGGGAAGGGCCCTGGAACTCAGGGACAGGATATTCGACTATCTCTACACCCTCGACCAGATGACCGAGCTCCGCGTCAAGCAGGCAGACTTCTCATACGTTCCCGTATATAACATGAACCAGGACGACCCCTACGCCACTCCGGAATGCCAGGAGCTCTGCAACGAGATAGAGTCCTTCCTCAGGGATGAACTGTGCATCGTGATGCCGCCGGCGAAGGACTGCCGCGACAGGGGCGAAGCCCTGAGAGCGAAGCTCAACCGCCCGATCAGGGTCTGCGGAATGGTGCGCAACGAAGGCGAACCCGGCGGAGGCCCGTTCATCATCCGCGCAAAGGACGGCAGCACCTCGCTCCAGATCCTGGAAGGCGCCCAGATAGACAAGGACGATCCGAAGGCGGTGGATGCGATGAAGAATGCCACCCACTTCAATCCGGTGGACCTGGTGTGCTGCATCAGGAATTACAGGGGAGAGAAATTCGACCTGTTGAAGTATGTCGACGAGGAGACCGGCCTGATAAGCGGCAAGAGCTACCAGGGCCGTGAGCTCAAGGCGCTGGAGCTGCCCGGGCTCTGGAACGGTTCGATGTCGGACTGGAACACCCTCTTCGTGGAGGTTCCGATAGAGACATTCAACCCCGTGAAGGTCGTGCTAGACCTCCTGAGGCCTGCCCACAGGCAGTAATTACATCCCGCTCATCAGGACGGGATCGTCGAAGTAGTCGATCCGCATCGCGTGGCGCACCTCTTTGAGGGTCTGCGCCGCTTCGGCACGTGCCGCCTCGGTTCCCTTGCGGAGTATCTCATAGACCGCCGGGATGTCCTTCTCGAGTTCGGCGCGGCGGGCACGGATGGGCTCCATCACGTCATTGAGGATGGCGTTCAGGAAGCTCTTCACCATCATGTCGCCCAGGCCGCCCTTGCGGTACTGGTCCTTGACCTCGTCCAGGCTGTCGAAGGTGAAACTGACCTTCTTGCCGATGAAGCAGGAACGGAATTTCTCGAAGTGTTCCGGCTTGCAGAACGCATCCAGATAGGTGAATACAGCATTGCCCTCCACCTTGCCGGGGTCGCTGACCTGGAGATGTCCGGGATCGGTGAACATGCCGCGGACCTTCTCCCACACCTCCTCGGCGGAATCGCTGAGGTAGATGCAGTTGCCCAGGGACTTGCTCATCTTGGCCTTGCCGTCGGTGCCGGGAAGGCGGCAGCAGGCGGGATTGTCCGGAAGCAGGATGTCCGGTTCAACGAGCGTAGGGCCGTAGGTCGAATTGAACTTGCGGACTATCTCGCGGCACTGCTCGAGCATGGGCTCCTGGTCCTCGCCTACTGGCACGGTAGTAGCCTTGAATGCGGTGATGTCGGATGCCTGGCTGATGGGATAGCAGAAGAATCCCACGGGCGTACCTTTCTTGTTATTGTTGTCTTCGTCGTCGGAGAAGCCGCGGAGCTGAATCTCCTGCTTCACGGTCGGGTTGCGCTGAAGACGCTGCACGGTCACCAGGTTCATATAGTAGAACGTAAGCTCGGTGAGCTCCGGTATCATGCTCTGTATGAATATGTTGGTCTTCGCCGGATCGATTCCGGCGGAAAGGTAGTCCAGAGCGACCTGGATGATGTTCTGGCGCACCTTCTCAGGATTGTCGGCATTGTCGGTGAGCGCCTGGGCGTCAGCGATCATTATGAAAATCTTGTCGAACTCTCCGGATTCCTGGAGTTCGACCCTCCTGCGTAAGGATCCGACGTAATGTCCGAGGTGAAGCCTGCCGGTAGGGCGGTCGCCCGTAAGTATAATCTTTGCCATAGGTGTGCAAAGATACATAAAAAAGATAAAAGAGTTATCTTTACGCCATATTGCACGATATGTCGAAGGAAACGGCTAAGACGAACGCGGCGCGGCTGCTGGATGCGGCGGGAATCGCATACGAACTGATCCCCTACTCTTTCACGGAGGAGGACCTTTCGGCACAGCACGTGGCCGCCGAACTCGGCGAGGACATAGACCAGGTGTTCAAGACGCTTGTGCTCAGGGGCGACCGCAACGGCTGCTTCGTGTGCGTGATCCCGGGAGACTTCGAGGTGGACCTGAAGGTCGCAGCAAGGATCTCCGGCAACAAGAGCTGCGAGATGCTGCACCTCAAGGAACTGCTCCCGACCACCGGATACATACGCGGCGGATGCTCCCCCATCGGGATGAAGAAGGCCTTCCCCACCTTCATCCACGAGTCGGCGCTGCTGTATGATTCCATTTATATATCCGCAGGCGTCCGCGGCCTGCAGTTGAAGATCGACCCGCAGGACCTCATATCCTTCATCGGTGCGGAAATCTACCCGATCTAGCCGGGTCAGAAGAGATAGTCGAAGAACTTCTCCGGCGTATTCAGTTCATCTTCCTTGACGGAGGCAGCCACGACCGTGGTGACCAGCTTGCGGCAGGGCTTCGAAACCAGCCTGACCATGTCGTCCAGGCTGTCCGGAACGCCGCGGAAATCATCCGGGTCGTACATCATTCCAGCACCCACCTCGATGGGATTCTCGGATACGTCCGCAGGATGTATGCCCCAGGTGCCGATTGCACCCCAGCCGGCCTGCACATACTCGCCGGCGTGGTAATTGAGCCCGGTGACGAACTGCACCCGGCCGCCGGAGACCACGCTGGCTATGATCTTCGCCTTGCGCGAATTGTCGCTCATCTCTATCCTGACGGAGATATCCACCTTCCGTCCGGCATACGGGACTCCATAGGAGATCATCTCGGCGAACGCCCCGCCGCGGAACTTGCCGACCCGGGCGGTGCGGCGCTCGGCCGCGAGCTTCACCTCATGGTCCTTGTCCCACAGGGCGATGCCGCCCAGTCCGACGGTCTTGCCCACGCGGTATTCGTCGCATCCGGCACCCTCGTTCTCCTGCTGCTCCCGCGTGGGATACCACAGGTATTTGCGGAGCTCCATCTGCTTGCCGCTCTTGGAATAGAGGTCGATGGCGCCGCTGTCGTTGAAATAGATGCGGAGGGCATACCAGGGATTCTCCACGGCGGGCCCGTGATGCCCCACTTTCTTATACTGGTCGGGGCCGTCCGAGACTATCTCGGAGACCTGTACGGAATCGGAACGGAAGAAGAGACTGGTCTCGGTCTGCGCACTGGACAAAAAAGTACACAAAAGCGCAGAAACGGAAATAATTAAACACTTTCGAGCTGTCATAACTCTTCAAAATTAATTATTTTTGCTAAAATAACTAAAACTGCCAAAATGTCTGTAAAGAATTATCTTGCAATCGACCTCGGCGCAACCAGCGGCCGCTCCATCATTGCCACATACGATGGGAAAAAGGTCGAAATGAAGGAACTCACCCGTTTCAAGAATCCGATGATACCCGTAGGCGGACATCTCTTCTGGGATCTCCCCGCGCTGTACAACGAGATACTCATCGCCCTCAGGAAGACCGTGGAAGACGGCATCAAGGTGGAATCGATGGGAATCGACACCTGGGGCGTGGACGTCGCTTTCTTCGGCAAGGACGGCCAGCTCCTGAGCCTCCCCTACTGCTACCGCGACGCGCATACGGAAGGTGCCATCGACAGGTATATGAAGATGCACGACAAGCGCGAAGTCTATGACAGGACCGGCATCCAGTTCATGGAATTCAACACGCTCTTCCAGCTCGACACGCTCCGCCACAACGGCTGCACCGCCCTAGAGAACGCGGACAAGATACTCTTCACCCCGGATGCGCTCATCTACATGCTCACCGGCAAGGCGATCTGCGAATACACCATCGCCTCCACTTCCCAGATGCTCAACCCGAACACCGGCGACCTCGATGCGGAACTGCTGCGCAGCATAGGCCTCGACAGGAGCCAGTTCGGCCCCATGACCCAGCCCGGCACGGTGATCGGCCCCCTTTCCGAGCAGGTCCGCCAGGCCACAGGCGTCGGCGAGGACCTCAAGGTGGTCGCCATCGCCGCCCACGATACCGCATCGGCAGTCGCGGCCGTTCCTGCAAAGGATCCGGACTACGCATACCTGAGCTGCGGCACCTGGTCCCTGATGGGCATCGAGTCCCCCGTCCCCGTCATCAACGACGAGAGCTACCGCCTGAACTTCACCAACGAGGGCGGCATCGAGGGCACCACAAGGTTCCTCAAGAACATCTGCGGACTCTGGATCTTCGAGCAGTGCCGTCCCGAATTCAAGGACGTCCCCACTGAGATAGGACCACTCACCGCGCTCTGCGACACCACCGATTTCGACTCCATCATCAATCCGGACGACCCCGCGTTCGCACATCCGGCATCCATGACCAGGGCGATCGACGAATACTGCGAAAAGACCGGCCAGATCGCACCCCGCACGCCTGCGGAATACATCCGCTGCATCTACCTGAGCCTCGCGCACAGGTACAAGGCCATCATCGGAATGCTCTCGGAGATGTCCCCGAACCCCATCAAGCGCCTGCACGTGATCGGCGGCGGCTCGAAGAACCCGCACCTCATGCAGCTCACGGCCAACGCCCTCGGCATGCCCGTCATCTGCGGCCCTACCGAAGGCACCGCGCTCGGCAACGTGCTGATGCAGATCAAGGCCGCCGGACTCGTCAAGACCCTGCCTGAGATGCGCGGGATCGTGGCGAACTCCGTCGAACTCAAGACCTATACCCCTGCGAAATAAATCATGCTAATAATCAATATCACAATGAACGAAACTGTAAAAAAAGCTTACGAGATCGCGAAGGAAAGATATGCCGCGCTCGGAATCGACACTGAAAAGGTGCTTCAGCAGCTCCAGGACTTCCACCTCAGCATGCACTGCTGGCAGGCTGACGACGTATCCGGCTTCGAAAGCGCCGGAGACCTCACCGGAGGCATCCAGGCTACCGGAAACTTCCCCGGAAAGGCGCGCAACATAGACGAACTCCGCGCCGACATCCTCAAGGCCAAGAGCCTTATCCCGGGAACTCACCGCCTGAACCTGCACGAGATCTACGGAGACTTCGGCGGAAAGTTCGTCGACCGTGACCAGTGCCTCCCCGAGCACTTCCAGAGCTGGATGGACTGGGGCAAGGAGCACGACACCAAGCTCGACTTCAACTCCACCTCCTTCTCCCACCCGAAGAGCGGAAACCTCTCGCTCTCCAACCCCGACAAGGCCATCCGCGACTTCTGGATCGAGCATACCAAGCGCTGCCGTGACATCGCCGACGCAATGGGCAAGGCCCAGGGCGATCCCTGTATCATGAACGTGTGGGTACACGACGGATGCAAGGAGCAGTCGGTCAACCACATGCTCTACCGCAACCTGCTCAAGGACTCCCTCGACCAGATCTTCGC
>CADAFW010000078.1 GCA_902787295.1 uncultured Bacteroidia bacterium | reverse complement strand
GCCGTAGTCTTGGACGATGTCGCTATACTCCTTCCCGGCCCATCTTTGGGTCAGTTCCTCCTCTACAGTCGGTAATTGCTCATATCGCCTCGCAGCCCCACAGGAGGTCATCGCAGCCAGCACCGTGGCAACGATGCAAAAATCAACTATTCTACGCATAGGTCAAATCATTTGTTGGGGTGACCTATCGCAAAAGCTGTGCCTTGATTAGGGGCCAAGTGCCGTTTTTCTGTCGCAAATATCTGTGATAACGAGGTGAATACAGAAAAAATATAATTCGTATCTTTGTAAGAGATGGACAGGATTAAAGCGTTTGAATCCGATTTCAGGACGTATTACCGCCCATTGTGTCTGTATGCGCTCCATTATCTGGGGGATCCGGATGTGGTGGAGGATGTGGTGCAGGAGAGCTTTACGGCGCTTTGGCGGCAGGAGAAGCCTGTGGCCAATGTCAAGGCCTGGCTGTATTCGGCCGTTCGGAACCGCAGTGTCGATGCGCTTCGCCGGACGGGGAAGACCGAGCCTCTGCCCTGTGATACGGAAGGGCCCATCACCGACGACGAAGCGGAGAATCGTTCCGCACTGGAAGCAAGCCTGTGGACAGCCGTGGACGCCCTGCCCGAAATGCGCCGCAAATGTCTCCTGATGGCCAAGCGGGACGGCCTGTCCTACAAGGAGATAGCTGACGAGCTGAATCTCTCTGAAAATACCGTTCGCAACCACATCTCCCGGGCCTTGGAATCCCTCCGGGAAGGCGGGCCTCAAATGATCGATTTCATTTTTTCATTTTTTTGATGGTACTTTTTGCGGGGTGTTGCGTCTTAATGTCGTATGAACCATTTTGACAAACATCCAATCTCTTTCGTTCTCCGCCATTATCGGCCGGGAATGTTCGATACGCAGAAAGCTTGGGAGAAGGTTTCCGGCATGACCGCCCGCCGCCCTGCACGGCGGATTCTGCTCTGGGCGATGCCCCTGGCCGCGGCACTGATTCTCGGTGTCTTTTTCTCCTGGCGTAACACATGGACGGAATACTGCGCTTACGACGTGGCGCAGGCATTTACATTAAAGGATGGAACCCAGGCCACCCTGGCCCCCGGGGCGACGCTCCGCTATCAGCCGCATAAGGCGCCGCGGCAGATACGGATGACCGGACAGGTGCATTATGCCGTGGCCCGCGACGAGTCTCATCCCTTCCGGGTGACCGCCCCGTCGGCCACCGTGACCGTTCTGGGAACGGTCTTCCAAGTGATTGACAGAGACAGCACGGCCCGTGTCGATGTGACCGAAGGCCGGGTGCGTTTCGAGGGCCCGGCAGGTGAGGGCGTAGTGCTTACCGCCGGCCAGTCTGCCAGCCTGCAGGACGGCGCTCCCGTCCTGGATGAGGCCTCCCTGCCGAATCCGGCGGCCTGGGCCACCGGTCTTTTCCGGTATGAGGCTACGCCGCTCGAAACTGTGCTGAAGGACCTGTCGGCCTTCTATGGCGTTTCGCTCCAAGCGAAGGGCGACACTGCCGATAAGGCGCTCACCGGCGAATTCCCGACGGAAAGCCTGGACGATATTCTGGAACTGATCGCTCTGGCGTTGGACGTGGAGATTGATAAACAGTAAACAATGAACAACTTACATAAAACGATACTGGCCATTACTCTTCTGATGGCTGCCGCCGGCTGTGAGAAGGAGAAGTATGTGAAGCCGATGTCAGATGCGGCTTACGAGACCGTCGACCGCATATGCGGCGATTACCGGCTGATGTACATAGACTGGACGGGCGGACCCGTCGACCTGGACGGCGACGGGGTAGCACAGGAATCCCTGTTGGAAGAATGCTTTGCCGGCAAGCATTTGGGGCGGAGTGTCTACGACAATACCGTTACATGTACCGTAAAACCTGTTCTTTCCTACAAGACAACTTCGTACCTGCAAGTTCCGTTTTTTTATGGCTTTAATAATCCGGATGCCGAATACCTATTCCCTTGCTATTATTCCCTGGATACGGTATTCGGGGAAATGCAAGTCTTAGAGGATGGTTCGATTGATGTGCAAATTTCTGACTATCATACGTATAGCGTTTCCTTGGATATGCTTGGGGACGAAGACCCGATTCAGGACATTGCGATAACCTGGGATTCGGACGGGGATTTGCTGGTCGCCGGTACGACGACCTTCCGCGATGAGCGCACCGGTAAACCGGTGAGTGGCCGGGCTACGCATCGCTATCATTGTGTGTCCACCAAAGAGAAGAAGAAACGATGAAAAGAGTGATAATGACGGCGGTCCTGCTGCTCGTGGGAGCCGCCCTGTGGGCGCAGACCACCTTGAAGAGCGGGATGGCGGCGCTGGAGAAAAAATATGGTGTCCGATTCGTATACGAGGCTTCGCTGCCGCTGAACGGCCGGGTGGAGACCCCGGACGGAACCACCCTGGAAGAATGCCTGGAACAGCTCTTCGCCGGAAGCGAAATCCGGTATGAAATCAAAGGTAAATACGTAGTGCTCAGGAAGGTCCGGAAAGTGACCATCAGCGGTCATGTGATGGATGCGTCCTCCGGTGAAACATTGATCGGGGCCGGAGTCTTTTCCGGCAACATCGGCACGGTCACCAACAGTTACGGCTTTTATTCGCTGACGGTGCCGGAGGGGGACATCGACCTGACCGTCTCTTATATCGGCTTTTCACAGAAGCAGTTACGGCTGCGGATGGAGAAGGACCGGACGCAGGATTTCTCCCTCGTTCCCGACGCGCGGATCCGGGCGGCCGAGGTGACCGGCTGGAAAGAGACCGGCATCGGGGCCACCGGCCTCGGCGCGCTGGAGATTCCCCAGTCCGTCATCAAGCGGGCGCCGATGATCCTGGGCGAAGCGGACGTGCTCAAGTCCCTTCAGCTTCTTCCCGGCGTGCAGACCGGTTCGTCGGGCTCCTCCGGCATGTATGTGCGCGGCGGCGGCCCGGACGAGAACCTGCTCCTGCTGGACGGCATTCCCGTCTATAACGGAGAGCACCTGCTGGGCCTGTTCTCGGTCTTCGCGCCCGATGCGGTGAAGAAGGTCACCCTGTACAAGAGCTCGTTCCCGGCCCGGTACGGCGGCCGTACTTCGAGCATCGTGGACGTCCGCATGAACGACGGCAATACCGAAGGAATCCATGGCAGCTTCACCATCGGCCTCCTGACGGAAAAGGCCCATGTGGAAGGCCCCATCGGCAAGAAATCCACCTTCTCCCTTACCGGCCGTGTCCTGCATACGGGGCTGGTGGAACTGATCGGCCGTCCCCTGGGCCTTTCGGCCAACTATTTCTTCTATGATGTCCACGCGAAGGTCTCCCACCGTCTCGGCGACCGGGACCGCCTGTTCGTCGATTTCTATCGGGGCACGGATTCTTTCCGAAATGACAGCCATGAGTATCGCTACGGCCGCTATTATGATACGAACTACGCGCCTTACGAAAAGTATATCGACGAAATGAGCCAGTTCAGGATCCGTTGGGGCAACACGGTGGCAGGGCTTCGCTGGAACCACGTGTTCGGCGGTCAGCTTTTCTCCAATACGACCTTGTCATGGAGCAGCTACAAGTCCAATCTGAAGGCGGTGGGCGAAGAGAATGTCGATGACGATGGATTCCACACGCTTTCCCAGAGTGACTTCCAGTTTTTCGCGACCATCGGCGACGCGACGCTCCGGACGGATTTCGAGTACACCCCTTCGCCTGACCAGACCGTCCGTTTCGGGGCCGGTGTCACACGCCATGTCTTCATCCCCGACGGAATGTCGCTTTCCTTCCGGGATGAAGAGGAAGGAAAGGTTGTCCGCGACACCTTGATGCATCGTTCTGACGGAACCTACATGCCCGGCTGGGAAGCGTCCGTTTATGTGGAGGATGAAATCACCCTGGGCTCGCTTTCCTTGAACCCGGGTGTCCATTTCGACCTGTTCGCGGCCAGCGGAAAGACCTATCCATCCTTCCAGCCGCGGCTGTCGGCCCGCTGGGCCGTCACCGATTCCTGGACGCTCAAGGCCGGCTATTCCCGGATGGCCCAATATGTCCACCGGCTTCCTTTCGCCCGTGTGAGCCTCCCTGTGGACACCTGGGTGCCGGTGACGGACAAGATTCCTCCGCAGGAGTCGGACCAGTGGTCGACCGGCGTCTATTATACCGGCGTTCCGGGTTGGAGCATGTCGATGGAACTGTACTACAAGGACCTGCGTAACGTCCTGGAATTCAGAAATAACCGCCTGGTCTTCTCCGGTGCGGACCAATGGGAGCAGACCGTCGCGACGGGCGTCGGCCGGGCCTATGGCGCCGAATGGCTGGTGGAGAAAACGACCGGAAGCCTGACGGGATGGCTGTCCTACACCCTTTCCAAGAGCGAACGCCGCGTCCCGGACGGCACCGTCAATAACGGCGAATGGTTCCCTTATGTCAATGACCGTCGCCACAAGATTTCTTTCTATGCCGATTACGTCCTGAGCGAACGGATTGATTTCTCCGCCACCTGGCAGTTTGCGACCGGAGACCGGATGAGCGTCCCCACGCACCATTCGTTCACCATAGGGGAGGACGGCCTGCATGATCAACTGTACATCCCTTCCCGCAACAACTGGACAGTCCCGTCGACGCATCGCCTGGACGTGAGCGTGAATTTCCGGAAGAAACTGGCACGGGGCGAAAGGGTATGGAACGTGGGTATCTATAACCTGTACGCCGCCCGGAATCCGGATTTCATGAGCTATGGCGAGAACCGATATTTGGGGGTCCGAGACGACGAACCTCAGTATGATTATAATCAGATTCCGGAAGGAAAGATCTATGTGTTGAAGAGTTCCGTCTTTTCCGTCCTCCCTTCCGTCAGTTATACCAGAACATTCTAAAATGAAAAAGATATTCTTTATCGCCGGCTTATTTATGCTGGCCTCTTGCGAGACGCTGCTGTTACCGGACCCGACGGGCCCTGAGCGCCAGATTGCGCTGCAGGCGCGGCTCATGACAACCGATACCCTCCACACCGTCTATGCGGCCTATAGTGAGCACGATTCACTTGAGCAGGCGGAAGACCTGACGATTGCTTGCTATGTCAACGGAGAATGCGTCGCCGTCACTTCGGAAAGCGTGGTGGGGGAGACGGAGAAATATTCGGATAAGAAAGCACAATGGCGGGCCTACACATTCCGGGCGGATATCCACCCCGGCGACTCCGTGCGGATCGAGGCTACCAGCCCGACGGAACGGGCGACAGCCAGCGTGAAGGCCCCGGATGCCGTTCCAGTCCCGGAGGTCTCCATGGATGTAATTCCCTCGGAAGACGGAGAAAGCTATCTGGATCGGCTCCGATTCCGGATTCATGTGGAAGACCAGCCTGGCAAGCGGAACTGGTACCGGCTGTCGACATCGATGAGGCGAGTCGTGAACGAGCGTCATCCGGCGGGGGTAGTTTATCCCTATTATGGCTGGACGGGAGATGATAGCTGGCATTGCGTGTATGACCGGACGGAGGACATCTCGATGAGTAACGCAACGGACGTGTTCCTGAACCCTGATGGCCGCACGGTGGACAAATGGACCAAAGACTACCTGGCCAACGAGTACAACTTTTTCACGGACGAACTGATTGAAGACGGGGCGGTGGACCTGACCCTCGAAACCCTGGCGGATTCTATCTGCCATCTCTTGTTGTCAAGCTATAGCGTATGTACGTATCATGGGAGCTTTTACGTCTATTTCGACCTGCAGAACCTTTCTCGGGAGGATTACCTCAACAGCAGGATGCAGGAAATGAAGTATCTTTCCCTGACCGACGTCGAGTTCGTGGACGGACTCTTTTCGGAGGATCTGGTCCTTCCTGACAATGTGAAAGGCGGCATCGGCCTGATAACTGTCCGTTCGGTCTCCCGCGTCGTCTTTATGCTTGGCGAGAAGTATAATGAAGGGCAGGCCGACTTCGGATGGCCGTTGGACTAGTCTCGATTGCTTCTATCTTGAGTGGGATATCATGGCCACAATCGGGATTCCAATGACAACGGCGAATGCCGTGCCCACGGTGGTCAGAAAGATTCTGTCTCTCGCTTTTTCCCGGGCTGTGCCGGGGACATATCGATTGGTCTTGACCAGGTAGCAGAAGCCTTCCTGATCCAGGAAGAAATGCGTGTAGGATCTCTTTTCTCTGACCGTTGTGGTGTAGTCGTCGTTGAATACAAGGCTTTTTTCCGTCTCCATGACAGTGGCAAAATCCTCATAGATCAGGAGGCTTCCATCTTTCCCGTCGGAGGTGACGCGGTCCGGCTCTCCGTATTCTTGGACGATGTCGCTATACTCTTTTCCTGCCCATCTTTGGGTAAGCTCCTCTTCTTCGGTGGGCAACTGCTCAAGACGTCTCGCTGTCCCGCAGGAAGTCATCGCAGCCAGCACCGTGGCAACGATGCAAAACATAAATATTCTACGCATAGGTCATCTCATTTGTTGGGGTGACCTATCGCAAAAGCTGTGCCTTAAAACAGCCTCATTACTTAGAGTACCCGGACTCTGACCTGTCTGCCCAAACCATGGAATAGCTTTACCAAGGTGGAGATCTGGATGTCTGTATGGCCTCTTTCCACCCTGGAAATGAAACTTTTCTTGGTGCCGATTCTTTCCGCAAGCTGTTCCTGGGTAAGCCCGGCTTTCCGTCGCTCCTCCTTGAGCTGCTCCCCGATGATGAAGGCATCGCACTCCATCTCAAATCGGTCGCGCAGAGGAGTACCAACGGCTCCAAAGTCCTCGGTAATAAGATCTTCAATGGGAGTTAAATTCATTCTTTTAAAGTATTTGTTTGTAAAGTTAACTAATTGGTGAACATATTCAAAATAAACGAAAATATAGATGATAGTTATTGTTGAGGAGCAATCCAATTTTGTATTTATCGGAATGGTAAATATTATATATGTTGTTTCAGATTGAAGTCCTGTTGAGGATGCGACTACTTATCTCTTAAAAGCTCAACCCCGTCACTAGAATTTCCGTTTCCGATAAAGACGGGCCTTCCATATGAGCTCATCGGCCCGGATGAGCTTAACTATCGACGGGCAAGATCCGGCATTTCTCCCGGGCGAAAGAGAAGGATGCGTCGGGATTCTCCTACTGCGCCGTGGCCAATTTGTTCGGCGGGAACAGCGGGCCTGCCAATGATA
>CADAFW010000077.1 GCA_902787295.1 uncultured Bacteroidia bacterium | reverse complement strand
AGACGGGGCTCCATTCTCCAGATACAATTACGACAGTTCCCAGGGGACCGTTGACAACCGGTATCACCTTCTGGATGAAGACGATGCTGCAAAGGTCGCCACAGGTGGAACGTGGCGCACTCCCAGAGTATTCGAGTGGGAGGAACTCCGCAATAATTGCACGTGGTCGGCAACTGAACGCAGCGGTATCCCGGGATTGGAGGCCACGAGCAAGCTAAACGGTGCAGTTCTGTTCTTCCCATTTTCCGGCGCATACGACGGCGAGATCCTATGGAACCTGAATGACATTGGCACATATTGGTCTGCCGATCTGTATGAGAATGACCCGTCCAAAGCTTATCATTGGGGGGGAGATGCTTTGGGGCAGGTACCAAATGGGCTTCCTTCAACCTCGGGGCCTCGAGGCCTGAAGAATGCGGCGACTACTACTGCTGGGGTGAGACCTCGCCCAAGAAAGACTATTTGAGCTGGTCAAACTATAAATGGTGCAATAACACTTATACAGCCCTGACCAAGTATTGCTGGTATATCGGCTACTGGTATGACAAGGACGGGACAGTTGATTTCAAACAGTATCTCGATCCGGAAGACGATGCGGTCACGGCAACTTTGGGTGGAGAATGGCATACTCCTTCCGAGGACGAACAGAAAGAACTCGCGGACTATTGCACCTGGACCTGGACGGGCAGCGGCTGCCTCGTGACCAGCAATATTAACGGCAACAGTATTTTCCTCCCGGCTGCAGGTTACTACAATGATGATAATAATCTTATTGCATCCGGGGAAGAAGGTGGTTACCTCTCTTCCTATGCCGACGACCTCAACGGGAGTTATAGCAGAACCCGTTTCGACCAGACCGGCCTGATTCCAAAGTATAGTTATCCTAGATACTATGGCCTTCCCGTCAGGCCGGTTTATGGGGCGCATATAAGTGTTACCGGAGTCAGTATCTCTGCCGGGGAGTTGTTTATACGGATGGGAGAATGGCGTGGAATATCCGCGACCGTTCAGCCGGCAGGTGCATACAACAAATGCTGCACATGGTCCGTGGACGACGAGAGTGTAATCAAGTATAATGATTATCGCCGGACTGTAGACGCAGTGGGCGAAGGCGTTGCCCATTTGACTGCCAAGACCATAGACGGAGGGTATGAGGCAGTCTGCACCGTACACGTGCAGGACATTCCTGTTCCGGAAGCCATAGACCTTGGACTGCCGTCCGGCACCAAATGGTCGTCTTTCAACCTGGGCGCGTCTGCTCCGGAAGAATTCGGGAAGTATTATGCCTGGGGTGAGATCGAACCCAAACTCTCTTATGACTGGGATACATACAAGTGGTGTTCAGGCAGTTATGACAGTCTCACCAAGTACAATTCCGATTCTTCTTATGGGGCCGTGGACGGAAAAACATCATTGGATCCCGAAGACGATGCGGCCCAAGTCTGGCTCGGTAACGGCTGGCACACACCGACCAAGGCTCAGATTCAAGAACTGATTTCCTGCTGTACCTGGACCTGGACTAAAGTCAATGGAATTGACGGATATCTTGTGGAAGGTGCTTCGAACAGCATATTCCTGCCCTCTTCAGGTTTCAAGAATGGGACGAAGCTGTTCAATGCAAGTATTAACGGCGAAACTGAGCTCAGCGGTGATTATTGGTCTTCCGAACTGGACGGAGGCAACCGCTATGCCTTCAGGCTTGACCATTATCACCCTTTGACTATTGCTATGATCCGCTGTGACCACCAGTCCAGGAACATAGGGCAGTCTATAAGGCCGGTAAAGAATTGACGGAAACAGATCGCCCCGGTGGCTCCGGGTGCATGGCTGATTCCAGGCACTGCTCCGCATTCCCGCCCAACGCCGCGTATCTTTCTGCCAGATGTCCTTCGGGCGAGTTTCTCCGTGAAACACTCCAAAACCGTCTCAGATGTGCCTTTCCGGGCGTGTATTCGCTAGAAACAAGCCCGATTCTCGAAAATATGGAAATGTGCCGCGCGTTCTGGGGGTGATCCTCGCGCTTCAGGGGCCCGGTGACAGGAAGAGCGCGCGTATTAGGGACAAACCTTGCGGTGCGGCGGTGCGGAAGGGACTCGAACCCGCGGCTGCGCCGCAGGGGCTTTTACGTTACCCCCCTGTCGCCTGCCGGCGCCTTTCCCCCTCGGGGGGACGGAGGTCGAGGGTCCGGCAGCTGAACCATACATAAGCAAAACAACCACCCCTGATGGGATGGTTGTTTTACTTGCGGTGCGGAAGGGACTCGAACCCTCGACCTCCGGCGTGACAGGCCGGCATTCTAACCAGCTGAACTACCGCACCAACGTGCTGGTTTGCGTTGAACGCGGATGCAAAGGTAATTAATTTTTCGCAATCTGCAAGAGCACCGGCAACTATTTTTGGTTTTTTCTGCAGATTATTCACACCTTTGTATTAGTTATGAAGAAAGGCCTTCTAGCAGTCAGCCCGTTGCTGGTCTTCCTGGTAGTGTATCTCATTTCCTCGATCGTAGCAGGGGATTTCTACCGCGTCCCGGTGAGCGCCGCTTTCCTGGTCGCGTGCATGTATGCCGTGCTCATCGCGAAGGGCGGGATACGCAAGCGCCTGGACACGTTCAGCAGGGGAGCGGGGCATCCCGACGTGCTGCTGATGATATGGATATTCATCCTTGCGGGCGCATTCGCGGGAACGGCGCGTGACATAGGCAGCGTGGATGCCACCGTGTCCGCCGCACTGCACGTGATACCCCCGCAGATGCTCTTCGCCGGCCTTTTCCTCACCGCCTGCTTCATCTCCATGGCCGTGGGCACCAGCGTCGGCACCATTGTGGCGCTCGCACCCATAGGCGCGGGCATCGCCGGCCAGTGCGACGTCCCTCAGGCCTATATGGCTGCTATCATAGTCGGCGGCGCCTTCTTCGGCGACAACCTTTCGTTCATTTCGGACACCACCATCGCCGCCACCCGTGCGGCCGGCTGCGAGATGCGCGACAAGTTCAGGACAAACATAGTCATAATCCTGCCGGCGGTGGTCATAGTTACCGTCCTGTACCTGATCCAGGGCCATGAACTTGCGGCCGGGGTGCAGCACGGCGCCATCAGCTGGGTCAAGCTCGTGCCCTACCTGCTGGTCATCGCCCTTGCGCTCACCGGCATCAACGTGACCGCCGTACTTGCCGTAGGCATAGTCACCAACGCCGCCATCGGCTTCATCTGCGGCGATTTCAGCTGGGTAGGCTGGCTGGAATCGGCCGGGCGGGGAATCGCCGGGATGAGCGACCTCATCATCGTGACGCTGCTCGCGGGCGGCCTGCTGGAGATGATCCGCACCGCCGGCGGCCTGGACTGGATCACTTCCGGCCTGTCCAGGGTGGCACGGGGCCGCAGGGGGAGCCAGTTCTGCATAGCCGCGCTGGTGAGCCTCGCGAACGTCTGCACGGCCAACAACACGATAGCCATCATCACCACCGGCGGCATAGCCAAGGACATCGCCGACCGTTTCGGGGTGGACCCGCGCAAGACCGCCAGCCTTCTTGACACCTTTTCCTGCCTGGTCCAGGGCGTGCTGCCCTACGGAGCCCAGCTGCTGATGGCGGCCAGCCTCACCGGACTGGCCCCCACGGACATCATCCCGTTCCTGTATTATCCGTTCATAATGGGCGCCTGCGCCATCGTCTCCATCATCTTCAACTACCCTCACGGAAAAATGTTATCTTTGTAATCCATGTCTGATGAGAAGATAGTCATTTCCGGCGCGAGGGTCAACAACCTCAAGAACATAAGCCTCGAGATCCCCCGGGGCAAGCTTGTGGTCATCACCGGCATCAGCGGCAGCGGAAAGTCGAGCCTTGCGTTCGACACCCTCTTCGCCGAGGGGCAGCGCCGTTTCGCGGAGAGCCTCAGTTCGTACGCCAGGCAGTTCCTGGGGCGCATGAGCAAGCCGGACGTGGACATCATCGAGGGCATACCGCCGGCCATTGCCATAGAGCAGAAGGTCAGCAGCCGCAACCCGCGCTCCACGGTGGCCACCACCACCGAGATCTACGACTACCTGCGCCTGGTGTTCGCCCGCATCGGAAGGACCTTCAGCCCGGTGTCGGGAAAGGAAGTGCGCGCCGACTCGGTCAGCGGGGTCTACGACTATATCTGCGGCCTCGGGGAAGCTACCTGCTACATCCTTGCCGACCTCAGGTGGAAGGAACGCGACGACATCACCGAACTGCTCCTGCAACTCAAGGAAGACGGCTACAACCGCCTCTATTCGGACGGCAGGCCGCTGAAGATCGAGGAAGTGATGCAGGGCGATTATCCCGCCGACGCCTGGCTGCTCGTGGACCGCGCCCGCATCAGCGGAACCCCGGACGACGATGCCAGGACCCGTATCCTCGCCAGCATCAATGACGCATTCGACTACGGGGCGGGGGACATGGCGGTCGCCACCGAAAGCGGTATCCGGACCTTCTGCAACCGCTTCGAACTGGACGGCATCACCTTCCAGAGGCCGGACGATTTCCTGTTCAGCTTCAACAGCCCGCTGGGTGCCTGCCCGGTGTGCGGCGGCCTCGGCAAGGTCATAGGCATAAGCGAGGACCTGGTGGTCCCGGACAAGACCAAGAGCATCTACGACGGGGCCATAGCCTGCTGGCGCGGGGAGAAGATGGGCTGGTTCAAGGACCATCTGATCAGGCTCGCCGGCAAGTATCACATAGACATCTTCAAGCCCTACTGCGAACTGCCGGCCGACCAGATAGATACCATCTGGAACTCCCGTTACGTCGAGGGTGACGAGGACAGCCTCATAGGCATAAACGATTTCTTCTCCTGGGTTGAGACCCAGCGGTACAAGATACAGTTCAAATTCATGCTCAGCCGTTTCAGCGGCAGGGCCACCTGCACCGCGTGCCACGGCAGCCGCCTGCGCAAGGAGGCCCTCTGGGTCAAGGTGGGAGGAAAGAACATCCACGAACTGCTCTGCATGAACGTGGAGCAGCTCCTGGCCTTCCTTGAAAAGCTGGAACTCACTGAGAATGAGCGTGCTATCGTGGCTGAACCCCTGGCTGAGATCAATTCCCGCCTCCGCTATATCGAGGACGTGGGCCTCGGCTACCTCACCCTCAACCGCGCCTGCAACACCCTTTCCGGCGGCGAGAGCCAGCGCATCAATCTCGTGACCGCGCTGGGCAGTTCGCTGGTGGGTTCCATGTATATCCTCGACGAGCCGAGCATCGGCCTGCATCCCCGTGATACCGAACGCCTTATCAGCGTGCTCAAGCGGCTTCGCGACATAGGCAACACCGTGATTGTGGTGGAGCACGACGAGGAGATCATACGCGCTGCGGACCTGCTCATAGACATGGGCCCCAGGGCCGGTGTCTACGGCGGGGAGGTGATTTATGTCGGCAAGGCCGCCGATGCTACGGAAGAGCAGAAGGACAGGTCCCTGACGCTCCAGTATCTGGACGGCCTGCGCAAGCGATATGTGCGCGAACGCCGTCCATGGCAGTACAGCATCACCGTTGAGGGTGCGCACGAGCACAACCTCAAGGGCATCGACGTGAAGTTCCCGCTCGGAGTGCTGACCGTGGTCACCGGCGTCAGCGGTTCGGGAAAGTCCTCGCTCGTGGGCGACATCCTCTATCCGGCCCTCTACCGCAGGATCAATGAATCCGGCGACCTTCCCGGCGTGTTCAAGGGCCTCAGCGGCAACCTGGACCGCGTCCAGAGGGTCGAGTACGTGGACCAGAATCCCATAGGCAGGAGCAGCCGTTCCAACGCGGTGACCTATCTCAAGGCTTTCGACAACATCCGCGATCTCTTCGCCAGCCAGCAGTACGCGAAGATCAACGGCTTCAAGCCGGAGTTCTTCAGCTTCAATGCGGACGGCGGCCGCTGCCCGGAATGCCAGGGCGACGGTTACGTGAAGATCGAGATGCAGTTCATGGCGGACGTGACCATGGTCTGCGAAGAATGCGGCGGAAAGCGCTTCAAGCCGGAAGTGCTGGAAGTGCGCTACCGCGGAAAGAACATAGACGACGTGCTGAACATGAGCGTGGACGAGGCCATAGCCTTCTTCTCGGAAGGGGAGGAGCCGGACGCCGCGGAAGTGGCCCGCAAACTGCAGCCGCTGCAGGACGTCGGACTCGGCTACATCAAGCTGGGCCAGAGCAGCAGCACCCTTTCCGGCGGCGAGAGTCAGCGTGTCAAGCTCGCTTATTTCCTTTCCCTCAGCCGTACCAACAAGAAGTCCGAAAAGATGCTCTTCATCTTCGACGAGCCTACCACCGGCCTGCATTTCTACGACGTGGAGAAGCTCCTGAAGAGTTTCGACGCCCTGCTCGCGGCCGGCCACAGCCTCATCGTGGTCGAGCACAACCCGGACGTCATCCGCTCGGCGGACTGGATCATCGACCTCGGCCCCGATGCCGGCGACAGGGGCGGGGAAGTGGTGTTCGAGGGCACGCCCGAGGACCTTTTGAAGGCAGATACATTCACAGCCAGATATATATGAAAAGGATAGCCGCACTCACGATGGTCCGCGACGACGACCGCTTCCTGCGCCTGTGGGTGGCATATTACGGGGCCGCCATCGGGAAGGAGAACCTCTACGTGTGGTTCGACGGCCTGGACCAGGACGTGCCGGATTTCTGCGAAGAAGTTCATACTGCGAAGATTGAGCACGTGGTCGCCGACGTGCACGCGGGTGACCGCCGGCGCATAGATTACCTTTCCGCCCGTGCGGCTGAGCTTTTCGCGGCCGGCTATGAACTGGTGATAGGGACCGACGTGGACGAATTCCTCGCCGTGGACCCGGCATGCGGGCAGTCCCTTTCGGAGTTCCTGTCCGGCGTGGAGACGTCCCTTCCGTCCATTTCCGGCCTGGGCGTGGACGTCGGCCAGAAGCTTGACTCGGAGGCGAAGATCGACTGGGAGCGTCCCCTGCTGTCCCAGCGCAGTTTCGCCAAGCTCTCCACACGCTACAGCAAGGCCACCGTGCTCACGCGTCCCGTTGCCTGGGGCTCGGGATTCCACCGCACCCGCAGTGGCAACTTCCATATAGTCAAGGATTTATATCTTTTCCACTTCGGCTGCGTGGATCTGGCTCGCATCCTTCAGAAAATGGGCGAACCGGGCTTGGTGGCGGAAGGCTGGTTGCGTCATCTCGGGAAAAGGGCGGAGACCATCAAACTCGTCGGGAAGGCCAAGGCCCGCGATTTCGACAAGACGGTCCGCTGGGCGAGGTGTGTGCAGAACATCGTACGCCCGCCGTATGCGTGGAACAAGCCGGCTATGTTCGAGGCGAAGATCGTGGTCCGTATCCCGGACAGGTTCAGCGGGATGGTCTAACCTCCGTATCTCCTTTCCTTCCTCTCCAATTTGGCCTTGAAAGGGGCCAGGAAGTCGGTCTGCCATCTGGCTGACTGCATGGGGGTGGCGTTCTTCTCCATGATTTCGGTGGCGGCGTCGATGGCGATCCTCAGGCTGCGGATGCGGTAGTCCTGCCTTGCGGACAGGATGTAGCTGCCCTTGTTCGGGTAGTAGAAATATAGCGGCAGG